>CAYOCI010000036.1:0-35990 GCA_964402415.1 uncultured Clostridia bacterium | reverse complement strand
ACCTCGCTCTTTTTCAGTTGGTATGGTCTAGATACCTAACTTAATGACATTGCCCTAGCGGGGTGCTCCTTTTGCCGTGCTCTCAGTGATCTCCTGGAGACTGATCCATTCGTCGGTGCTGAGCACCCTTCCAAACCGCATGGCCTGGGTCACCAGTATCGCCCGGTGCAGCTCTTCCGCAGAGACCGTTCCGGCAGCGTTGGTGATACTGAGCGTCCCCGTGGCATCGGAGAGAAACTCCACTCCGAAACCACGGTGACAGGCATCTCTTGCTGTGGAATCGCAGCACATCTGCGTCATGTAGCCGCAGATAGCAACGGTATCAATGCCCCTGTCCCTCAGCCACTGCTCGAGGTTGGTGCCTGCGAAGCTGCTGGGCATTGCCTTATCTAGCAGTAGATCGTAGCGCCGTTCTCTGATCTGAGGATGAAGCTCCCAGCCACTGCTTCCACGACAGAAGGTCTTGGCGTTAGCCTGTGGGGAGGTGTGCTGAATGACCACTATCGGCGTCATGCTCGCCTGGGCGGTATCTATGACTCTTAGGATGTTGTCTAGGCTGTTTTCGGGATGGGTAATAGGGAGACGGCCGGTGAAATATTCGTTCTGGACATCAATGACCAACAGAGCCCGCTTCATCTTCCCACTCTCCTCGCCTATATCTAGACCCAGTTCACACGACTCAGCTTCTTTGCTTCTGAGGCAGCGTACGGTGCCCTACGGCTACGGCAACTTCGTTGAAATGAAGCAGGCCAATGCTCATGAAAACGGCAACAGAAAGGTGGTCAGAATACCTGGCTAGACCGATCTTGCCGCCAACACCTGCTCCTAAGGCCTTAGGGATTAGTTGGGCAAAGGCTTCTTTGGCAGCGCCTGCCACTGCCCCTTGTTCACTGTGAATGGAGTCGATCAGGCCCTCACGCTCAGCGGCGATCAGTGCACGCTCTACCCCTTTCTTGAATAGCACCTGAAAGTCGCCACCATAGTCAACTGCGGCTGTCAAGATCCCCATCTGCTTGTAGTGCTCACGAAGGGCCGTCTCCTGATCGCGATCCATCGTTAGGGACATCTCGATCGCGGCTCGAGCGATCTCAACACTGAGCGTCTGTGGCGTGTTTTCCATGCGTGGGACCTCCTTCAATGCGCTTAGGGTGGGGATATATGTGTCTAGATTATAGAGATGCGCGATCGCTCTCGAGTGATCTAGGTGGGTCAAGAAGCAATCAGACACTCTACGTAGAGTGTCTGTGCGGCGACTATGGGCAACGTCTCGAACCATATCGTGCCAATACTACCGCTCTACGGATTCATGATACACGATTGGACTTGCTCGGTAAAGAGAGGCGCGATTCTTTGGGGATGGATGGGGTCATGCTTTTTTTTGGCTGCGAGAGAGATGCAGATGAAACGGCTCCCCCGAAATGAGGGAGCCGTAAATCGGTTGCACGCAACTCACCATGAACGTGACAGTAGAACCATGATGAACAACAACGCTACAATACCAATGGTGATCACCGAGCGTAGGTTTTCCTTGATGTAACGCCATTGGTAGATATTTGTTACCCCGCGTAAATTGCGTCGGGATTGGTGGTCCTTGAGGATAGCCTGGGCTTTTCGGAGATGTGAAGCGGGCACAAATACCTTGATCTGCGCACTAGGCTCCTGACCGCGGCCATCTTTGACAACGATGACAGGCTGTATTCGAACGGCTATTCCCTTACGCTCCAACCAGGAGCGAACGCGTTGTGCCTCAACTTCGTTGCCGACGGTGGACGCTATGGCCCAGCGGGGGCGGGGCACCGGCAGATTTGACATTGTCGTTGCTCCTCTCCCTGTTTTTGCGTTTCGATGTTAATAGTGTATTCAAGACTGCGGAAATATGTGCCTTGTCCACTGCATCTGAGAAGTTTTTTGGGAGCTTTTGTCTTGATTATATATTCTGACAGATAATTGGTCAATGCGTCCTCTTTTCCGCCATCTACCACCTTATAATGATGCTTGACGTTTGACGTCTGTTTAGGATATAATGAGTCTCGCAGATAACGCAGGGGAATAGCTCAATTGGTAGAGTAGCGGTCTCCAAAACCGTTGGTTGGGGGTTCGAGTCCCTCTTCCCCTGCCAAATACATAAACTAAAGCACGCAGATTGCGTGTTTTTTTCGTTTCTCTATCGGCCAGAGCTAGAAGAAAAGTCGTGGGCCGGACCGGACCCCGACTTTTCTTCTAGGCAGCGTTTCTCCTAAACGAGATCTTGCGCTCAGTTCCGTTTGCCAACCTGCGGATATTGCCGCGATGACGCCAGAAGGCTATGGCTGCTAGGATAACTGCGAAAACGATTTCCACCGTTGAGCGCTTACCCATGAGAATCATCAGTGGTACTAGAGCGACGAAGGTGAGTGACGCCAGGGAGACATAGCGTGTTACGACGATTATGAGGGCGGTTAGTGGCAGCAGGATCCAGATCTCTCGCGGAAAGAGGAAGAGCATCAGACCGATGGTCACGGCGATCCCTTTTCCACCTCGAAAATGTAAGTACAGTGACCAGTTGTGGCCGATAACTGCGCCAAGTGCAGCAGGCAGATAGTTCCACGGGGTGACGCCGAAGAGCAAACGTGCCATCATCACGGCAACAAACCCTTTGCTGATATCAAGCAAGGTCACAGTGATTCCAGCCGTGGGGCCTAAGACTCGTAAGCTATTGGTCCCGCCGACATTGCCACTCCCATGTTGGGTGATATCAATCCCAGCTATCCATCTCCCGGCCAAGTATGCTGTGGGGATAGAGCCAATCAGATAACCGATAAGAAGTGCGATCAAAAACAAAGCGTGACCCTCCAGCGGTTAAAGGAGCAGGCAGTGATGCTTGCTCCTTTGTTTAGCATGTTGTCATCGAGAGAAGTCTTGCTTGGCTCTTACAAGGGGCGAGGGGCTCTTGACCACAGACAAGCTACACCATATGCTCCAAAAGCTCATCAGGATTGCCTGGCAACAGGGTGATGATAGGTACTTCGAGCAACGTGTAGGACCCAGGAGCCAACCGCAGGGTGGCACGAGCCGCCGAAATCAGGACTTGGGCGGTAAGCGCCGGATTGTTAATCCTCATCTCATACTTGAAGAGCTGATTGTGTGTATGACCGGAGACCCCTTTGCGCTCGAGCAGGACACCATGTCCCATGTCGATCAGACGATCGACATCATCGACGAACTGCACATGGGTCTCGTCCTTGATGAAATAGGGATCTCGTTTGATCTGTTCTTCCACTTGAGCGGGGTTGGCGCCAGCTTCCAACTGGACGTAGACAGCACGGCGATGCACTCCCATGCCGGCGGGAATAGTCAGTGATAGAGCGTTCTTTACTCCGGCGATGGCTTTGACTGCCACAGTGTGGCCCATGCTCATGCCGGGTCCAAAATTCGTTTGGGTAACCCCACGGGGAGCCATCGCTTCCATAATACCACGAATCATGGAATCAGTGCCAGGATCCCAGCCTGCGGATATGATCGAGACAGCGTTGTGTTTCTTAGCAGCTTCACCCAGGGTCTTTCTGAGGTTTAGGAGGGAGCTGCCGTGAATATCGTAGCTGTCGACGGTATTGATCCCGAGAGAAAGAACCTCTTGGGCTATCTCAGGGATCCTGCGGGTGGGGGTACAGAGTACGGCTACTTGAACATCAGTTAGTTCACGAATATGGCGAACGACGCGGTGGTTGGTTAGCTCTACCGGGATATCCCCTGCCGTCGGACGTACAACACCGACTAATTCCATATCTGGTGCGGCAAGTATCGCTTCCACAGCAGCTGTGCCCACATTGCCATAGCCTAAGACCGCAACTCTGATCTTCTTGTCCATGCAACACGAACTTCCTTTCACTCTAAGTTTGCCTTAGTGCGACTTCACCTGTGGAAACCTGATTTACAGTCTAGGTTAGTATTCTCCAAATTCAAAAAATAACCTTCTAGTTTTCAATGGCGAGGCCGGCTGACCATCACTGTTGCGAGCTATCCCCTTTGACCTTTCTTGAACCGAGTTGCATAACTCGCCGGGCACGTGCTAAACTAATAGCGAACATTTGTTCGAGAGGTGGAGAACATGGCCAAACGTTATTGTCAATCAATCAGCGTTTTCAAAGCATCGAGTAAGCATCCTGCCTGTTTCTTCTGGCGCGGTCGGCGTTATGTGATTCTGGAGATTATTAATCGTTGGACGAAAAACAGCGGCTGGTGGAGGGGCGAAGCAGCGGTAGATCGTCAGTATGCATCGGTGCTGGCACGGGCTTACCCGGGTCAACAGGTTGGGATCTACGAACTATGTTTTGACCGACAGCAGGCGACATGGACTCTAACGAGGGTGCAAGACTAGTATGAGTCCACAGCCCACAGTCCACAGCCCACAGCAGCCAGCGGCACGAGCGTCCACGAGCCCACAAGTTCACAAGCTCACGAGTCCATCAGTTCAGCTAACCAGCGCGTCGCAAGTCTCAAGTCACAAGTTCGTTCATCTGCATGTTCACTCGAATTTTAGCTTTAAGGATGCAGCGGTGCCCATCGATAAGCTGGTAGACATGGCGAAGCAGATGGGCATGAAAGCATTAGCACTCACCGATCATAATACCTTAGCTGGCGCGATTCGCTTTTATAGGAGCGCCCACAAAGTGGGAATCAGAGCCATTATCGGCGCGGAGATAGATCTAACGGAGTATGGACATCTAATCCTACTCGCCGAAAATCTGCAGGGTTATAGCAACCTTTGTAGTCTGATCACAGCCATGCATCTGCAAAATCGTCATGGTGAACCCGTCTGTGCTTGGTCTGATCTCGAACGGTATGCGGAAGGTTTGATCGCCCTGACCGGCTGCCGCGACTCGTCCTTGGGGCGCGCCATCGAAGAACGAAGAGCTGATGATGCCCGCAGTTGGTTAATGCGCCTAAGAGGGGTGTTTGGGGCAGACCATCTTTATGTTGAGCTCCAACATCACCTCCTGCCCCATAGCCATTGGCTGGTCGAGCAATTAGCTGGATTGGCTCAGGATGTCGGGCTGCCAATCGTTGCAACTAACAACGTGCACTACCTTTACCAAGAGGATGCGCAGTTACGCGATCTCCTGGTCAGCCTGCGGGAGAACTGCGAGGTCCAGCAACCCCAAAATCTGCGTCAGCCCAATAATCAGTATTATCTTAAGCCAGCGGCCATGATGGCGGCGATTTTCGCCAAATATCCGCAAGCGGTGAGTAACTCTGTGGTCATCGCCGAGCGTTGCCAGCTTACACTGCCGCTGGGTCAGTATCATTTTCCTCATTATCCCCTACCTCTTGGGGTCACGGCGCAGGCCAAGCTTGCCGCGCTTTGTGAAGAAGCGTTGCCACGGTATTATCAAGGGACTAGCCTGGCAGAGGCTGAAGAGCGCTTGCAGCACGAGCTGACGACTATTATCCAGATGGGTTTTGCTGAGTATTTCCTCGTGGTCTGGGACCTCGTGCGTCACGCCAAAGAGCAAGCGATTAGATGCTTGGGGCGCGGCTCCGCAGGTGATTCGTTGGTTTCTTATCTACTGGGGATCACCACCGTCGACCCCATCGCCCATCGCCTGCTATTTGAGCGTTTTCTCAATCCCGAGCGCAGCGGGATGCCAGATATCGATATCGACTTTGATTCCGTTCGCCGCGATGAGATCCTGAGCTATGTTTATGAGCGCTATGGTGAGGATCATGTGGCGATGATCGGAACCGTCAATACTTTTTCTGCTCGCAGCTCCTTGCGTGAAGTGGCTAAAGCCATGGGGTTTGGAGAGAAGGAGATTGATCGTATTGCCCGATGTTTTCCCCATCTGGCGGCGGATAAGATTGACCTGGCGCTAGATCAGCTTCCTGAACTGCGCCAGGCCTTCCCAAAGACCTCACGAGAGCCGCTGGCTCATCTCTTTACCACCGCCAGCGCTTTAGATGAGTATCCTCGTCATCTCAGTGTCCACTTGGGAGGAATGGTGATCGGGCGCGATCCGCTTACCGATCTGGTTCCGCTGCAGTGGAGTACCAAAGGGGTCATTATCACTCAGTACGACAAGGATGATATCGAGGCATTGGGCCTGGTCAAGATGGATCTACTAGGCTTACGCATTCTATCGGCCATTGAGGAAGCCCAGCGCCTCGTGCGCACCGCAGGGATGCCTCTGGAGATTGATCAGTTGCCATTGGACGATGCGAAGACCTATGCTTTGTTGCGCTCAGCTAAGACAGTGGGAGTTTTTCAGGTGGAGAGTCCTGGGATGCGGGAACTGCTGGGAAGGCTCCAGCCAGATGAGTTTAGCCACCTAGTGGCAACACTGGCACTCTTTCGTCCAGGCCCCATGCAAGGGGATATGATTGCTCCCTATATCAGCCGCCGCCATGGTGAATCGGTCACCTATCTTCACCCCGACCTGGAGCCGATCCTCGCGGAAACTCACGGGGTGATCATCTACCAGGAACAGGTGCTGCAGATAGCTAGCACTCTAGCGGGCTTTACCCTCGGTCAGGCCGATATGTTTCGTCGGGCTATGACCCATAATCGATCCACTGAGGAGATGGATGCCATCCGTCAGCAGTTTTTGGCGGGTACGGATCAGCGCGGGACTGATCGTCAGGCGGCCGAGACGATCTTCAAACAGTTGGCGGGATTTGCAGCCTATGGCTTTAACAAGGCCCATGCGGCGTCCTTTGGCTGGATCTCCTACCAGACGGCCTACCTCAGTGCTCACCATCCTGCCGAATTTCTTTGCGCCATACTAAATCATCAGCCCATGGGATTTTACCCCGCTAGGATCATTCTCGATGAAGCACGACGCCTGGGTATCAAGCCACTGCTTCCCGACATCAACCAAAGCGATGCGGACTGTACTGTTGTCTCAGGGCAGATTCGCATCGGATTGCGCTTTGTCGCTCAGATGACTGCCGCAGGTCTACAAAGTTTGCTTGATGACCGGAAGCGTCGTGGTCCCTATCGTTCCCTGCACGATCTCAACCAGCGAACTCAGCTTCCGCAGCCAACACTACTAAACCTGATCGAACTAGGTACTCTCGATAGCCTCGGAGATCGGAGTCTCCTGCTCCGTCAAGCCATGCTCCAGAGCCTTAGCAACCGCCCTCCAGTTGATTATCGGCAGCCGCTGCAGTTGGGGCTCTCAGACGAGTCAACCGTCCGGGAATCCGCCCTAGAACCCGCCCCACAAGGATCCACCATAGCCCGCGATCCACGCTCTCAAGTGGAGCGGGAACTTCGCCTGTTGGGTCTAGCGGTCACCGCCCACCCTCTCTCCTTTTTTCGTTCTGCCCTCAGGCAACGCGGTGTGAGGCTAAGCTCCGAACTCGCTCAGCTACCCGATGGTTGTTTGATACGGGTGGCAGGTTTGGTGGTGATACGACAGACCCCTCCTACTCGCAGCAAGCAGCGGATTATCTTCGTCACTCTCGACGACGAAGATGGGCTGATCGACCTGACGGTCTTTCCGAGGGTGCAGCATCAGTACGCTGCTGTGATCATGGGGTCCACCGCTCTGGTTATGGAAGGTCGTCTACGCAAGACCGGGGTGAATGGGCTCTCGATCATGGTTCAAAAAGCGTTTGCTGCTGATGAGTTTCTCCGACGCCCGTTCCCAGCTCCATCCCCAGCAGGCGGGCGATATCAATGGCGTTGACGATGGCGTCATCCTCAAAACAGTTGTTAAACATGACGAAGACCTGCCCGGCTCTCTGCTCAAGGGCGCGGATCTTCTCCACCCAGGGGGCCAGCTCATCCTGCTGATACCGATAACGGAAGCGCTCCACCACTGGAATATCTTTGGCATACCAGTTCTTGGCGTTGCGCCCGTTGAAACGCACCACCGCCATGGACCCGGTAGCCTGGGCCAGAGGCGGCATGGTCTGAGCGCTGTGAATCTGCGGCTCATCGACCGAGACATAGGCTAAGCCTTGATGCTCGAGGAAGGCCAACGTCTCATTCCCTTGTTCGCCTGCAACCCAGCTGGCATGGCGAAACTGAACTGCCAGCTTCATCTCTGGTAGGCGTTCTTGGCAGTGGGCCATGTAAGCGAGATTTTCCCGCTTGGGACGAAACCATGGCGGAAACTGAAAGAGCACGTACCCCAGCCGTTTGGCCGACACCAAAGGCTGTAGAGCTTGGCGAAACATGCTCCACTCCTGATCAGTGGCCCCACGAGTGCGGTCGTGAAGGGTTAGTGTCTTATATGCCTTGATATTGAACAAGAAGCTCTCCGGAGTACGAGCCAACCATAGGTGAGAATTTCGCTCTGATGGTAGGCCATAAAAGGAGCTATCCACTTCCACAGTGGGGAAATAGGTAGCATAATGGCGCAGCCGATCCTCGGCGGAGAACTTGGGGCTAGGATAGAAACGACCACAAGCCAAGAGCGTCTTGTCGGTCCAACTACAGGTTCCGATTAGGATGGACATAAGTGCCTCCGCTGATGTATCGGCAAGCCCACAGCCATCAGCCCGCAGCCCACAGATGGCGTAGCGGGAGCGCCTTGGTCCCACCGATTCTATTCCGTGTAATCAGGTAAATGCAGGAACCTAAACGAACACCAGGGTAAAACCCTGGTGTTCGTGAGTTTGATTGGGTGATGGGGCAACTCCTATTCCGGCGTATCAGCGGTCTCGGTCGGGAGGACCACTTCTTCGCAGATGGCAGTTTCGTCACTCTCGGCTTCAGCCGGCGTATCCTTCTTACCCTTGCCGAACTTCAGGTTCAGCTTATCCATCAAGCCAGGGATGGTATCGATCAGCCGATCGACGGTATTGCCCTTCTTCTCCACTGGCAGCAAGGTGACTTGATCGCCATTGATGACCAAAAAAGCGGTTGGACTGATCCTGCCGCCGGCACCGCCGCCAGCACCAGTCCCAACTGGCTGCTTCTCATCCTTCCCCTCGCCGCCGCCGGTCCCGAACCCGAAGGAGACCGTGACCACTGGGACGATCGTCACCTGTCCCACCGTGATCGGTTCCCCGACTACGCTCTCGGACGACAGCATCTTGCCGAGGTCTTTCATCAGAGTCTCGAGATACTCTTTCAGTGCCATGTGCGCCACTCCCTTTCCGTTGTTTCTTCCTGAAGCGACCAAATACTTGACCAAACCACAAGGGTCTTACCGCACTGCCAAGGCCGAACTCAGCTGCCCAAACGATAAGGGCAGAGGGCGACAACCATCCCAACAACTCCAACTCAAGATCAAACGTAGGGCCGTCGAAGACCGGAACCATGCGCCAACGCAAGAACGGTAACGCTCCACCCAGGCTGTGTCCCCAAGCGGCGACTAGGCCCGTCTGGGCTGGGTCTTCAAAACCATAGACTCCTCGAACAATGATGGCCTCAAGATGAAGTGATACATAGAGGCGTCTGAGTAGGCGAACCGTTGCCTTAAGCACCGGTTGGCTAAGATAGCGGCGCAGTTCCTCGATGGAACGGCGCGGTTTAGAACTGGCTTGGCGGGTGGATCCATTAGCCCTGCCGGATATCGGTTGAGCATGGGAGTTCGTCCTATCTGCACGCTTGGGGGCAGAAGATGCTGGCTGGCTTGACGGCGCCTTAGCCTTTACCCTAGCCTTAGCACCTTTGAGTAGGCGTCCCAAGACCCTCGTCTGAAAGCGCGATCGGCCGTCGATGATCTCTGCATCGATTACGGCAAGCCCCCATGCCCATCGGACCGTGCTGCGCAGGTGCCACCCATCCTTCCCCGCGCCAGCCGCAAGGCGGTAATGAAAGGGGAGCGCCAAGACCAGTCCGAGAGCCAGCAACAGAAGAAGCACCACGACCAAGAGCAGGCGAACGAAGGCGAGCAGCCACGCAAGAACGATCATCAAATCCCCACCCCCGGTATCTATCACTACTTCGCCGCCGTGCATGGTTATTCCTGCCATGGGTCTGAAAATGCGCGACACTGGCGAGTAGGCAGATCAAGGGTAGGCTCACAAACAAAAAGGACCGTCGAGATCAGACGATCCTTGTCACTCATGACTTAGGACACTGTGTTTTCTGCTCCCCTTGACTCTCCCGCTCTATCTGCTCTTGTTCACGGTGTTGCATCAGACGTGAAGCCTCTTCAACCATCTCCGGGTTGGTGCTTCCCCACTTAAAGAAACTATGCTCGTAGGGCGGAGCACCATTGGGCTCGATCTTGCGGTCTTTCTTAGGCATACCTTCACTCCTTTGTTCACAGATCAGTCACTCCCCAACACCGAATACGGGACACAGTGCGATCGTGCGGAACTCTTGAGACGTTGTTGAAGACGCTTGACTCCTGACAGCCGATCAGATGGTATAATCAGACCTATGAAGTCAAACAGGGAGGTTATCATGTCCACGGATACACACTCTTATTGGGGAGAAGCAGCTCTTGTTCTCACGACCTTGATCTGGGGCTCCACCTTTGCGTTGACCAAGATGGCTCTTGACCATCTCCCTCCGCTCCTGTTCCTAGCAGTCCGCTTCACCTTAGCCGCTATTATCATGTCCGTTTTCTTCTTTCCTCATTTGCGCCGCAACTGGCGTCAGACCTTGTCGTCAGGGTTGTGGGTAGGACTGGCCCTCGCGGTCGCCTATATTACCCAGACGGTTGGGATGGAGACCACCAGCGCCAGCAAGGCCGCCTTTATTACTGGCCTAGCGGTCATCTTGGTACCGATCCTTCAGGCTCTCCACTCTCGACGCTTTCCACAGCCCGCAGTCCTACTGGGAGCTGTCCTAGCCACATCTGGGTTAACATTGCTCTCCGGGATCCTTGGTGAAGGACTATCCTTAGGCATCGGCGATATGTGGGTGACCGCCTGCGCAGTTGCCTTTGCCATTCATATTCTTGCTACAGGACACTACGCCGGACAGGTCAATATCCCGACACTGACGACCATTCAATTTGCTGTCACAGCCTTCTCTTGCTGGATTGCTGGACTGGGAATCGAGCAATGGCCGGGGTCTCCCCCGGTGAAGATATGGATGATCATCATCTTCTTGGCTCTATTTGGTACAGCGGGTGCTTTTGGCATGCAGACGTGGGCGCAACGCCGTCTGCCAGCCAGTCGAGCAGCGATCATCCTCACTCTCGAGCCGGTCTTTGCCGCTGCCTTTGGCTTCATGATCTTAGCCGAACGCCTAACGTGGACAGGGTATCTAGGATGCGCAGCCATTGTCGCGGGAACGCTGGTAGCGGAGCTAGGACCCAGTTTAGCCAAAAGCCTAAAACCAAGAGCCCAAAGCAATT
The DNA here is from genome assembly GCA_964402415.1 of uncultured Clostridia bacterium. GTDB lineage: Bacteria > Bacillota > JAAYKD01 > JAAYKD01 > CAYOCI01 > CAYOCI01. The sequence goes on along the minus strand of CAYOCI010000036.1, from coordinate 24,747 downwards.
AGCCTAAAATCCCATGGAATTCAAGAAGGCGCCAGAGCGGCGCCTTCTTGAATTTCTGATTAGTAGGGATTGCGAAATACGTTGTCCACTTTCTTCTTGTCGCTGCCTTTAGGCACGAACGTCTTACAGGCAGTTTCCATACACTGGTTGACAGGAGTGGGATTGGCGGTCCCGGCTACAGGTGCGTCATAGCTGTCTGGCTGCTGGGCGGCGAGCTGATCCGAACAGACAAAGATCTCAGCCGCTTCGCACATGTTCCCCTTGCCCCAATAGTGGCAGTTATCAACACTGCACATGATGCGTGGCATCATATCACCTCCGAGCTTAGTTTGCGGCAGGTGAGGGTGATGACATGCAAAGAAAAAGCAGTCGGCTTAACCGACTGCTTTTCTGGTGGACGCGAAGAGATTCGAACTCTCGACCTCTGCAATGCGAATGCAGCGCTCTCCCAACTGAGCCACGCGCCCGTCACTAATTAGGTTCGCTTACTATCATAGCGCAACGACGGCCGATGGTCAAGAGGACGAAAGGACAATGGCGATTAGCCACCGCTATCACCGCATAATTATGCTTACTAACCCATGTAATGGGCCATGGCTGCAGCCGTCGCCTGCCCCAGCTGCAGCGGGTAGCCAAGCCGCTTCAGGGACATCTCCAGGGCGCTGAGGATGGCAATCACTTCGAGTTCATGCAGCATACCCAGATGCCCAATGCGGAAGATCTTCCCCTCCAGCTTTGCCAGACCACCCCCGATGACAACGCCCAGGCTGCTCATCTCTTTGCCCAAGGCCTTATACTCGATCCCTCTGGGCATGAGAACGGCTGTGACAGCATTGGAGCGCGCTTTCGGGTCTTTAGCGAGGAACTCGAGGCCCAAAGCCGCAATACCAGAACGCAAAGCCTCGGCATTGCGCTCGTGGCGCTCAAAGACGTTCTCCAGTCCTTCCTCTTTGATTAGGCGTAGTGCTTCTCTCAAGCCAAAGAACAAGCTGATCGCAGGGGTATAGGGCATCTGCCCGATCACATTCTTATCTCTCATGGCAGTGAAGCTCCAATACCATTTTGGCGCCCTAGACTGCTCATGGGCTTCCCACGCCTTGGGACTGACACTTAGGATGGCCAGACCACCCGGAAGCATCAGGCCTTTCTGTGAAGCTGAGACAACAACGTCAATGCGCAGTTCGTCAGTGGGAAGATCAGTGATGGCCAGAGAGCTGACGGCATCGACTACGAGCAGGGCGGGATGGCTGAACTCATCCAATAGGCGCCGAACCATGGCAATATCGTTGGTAACGCCAGTGGCGGTCTCGTTGTGTGTCACCAGGACGGCTTTGTACTCCCGGCTGAGATCCTGGGCCAGAGCGTCACGGACCACCTCCGCAGTGATGGCAGCACCCCACTCGAGCTCGATCAGGTTAACCTCGCACCCGAACTTGCGTGCGATAATCCCGAAACGATCGGAGAAGACGCCGAGGCCAAAGGCTAGAACCTTGTCGCCTGGAGAGAGTACATTGACTATGGCAGCCTCCAAACCACCGCTGCCAGACGCCGGGAAGATCAGAATATCATTGGCCGTCTTGAAGATCTCCTTCAACCCCTGCATGTTGCCTTCCAGAAGGGCTGCGAACTCCGCACCACGATGGTTGATGGCTGAGTGATTTAGCGCACTGAGTACAGGTTCAGGAATATTGGTGGGACCAGGAATCTGAAGGTATGGGCGACGGTACATAGCAATCACTCCTTTGCCTTTCGATCGGCTTGGGCGCTACGAGAGAGCAGCCTTCCGGCCTTCTCTGCCGTTTCTCGCCCGCCCTCTGCTGCGATCTTGCCATTGATAATGACTGTGTGCACTCCTTGCGGAGACGCTGGCTGGTCGCCAGCATCGGCAGGTGCTTGGATGGTGCTGCCATCAAACAAGACAATGTCGGCAGAGTAGCCAGCCCGCAAAAGCCCTCGATCGGCTAGCCCCAAGACTGCAGCTGGTAACTGGGTCGACTTGGCGACGGCCTCTTCGATGGAGAGAATCGGCTCTTGGTTTACGAAGCGCTGCATTAACCGTGGAAAGGCGCCAGAGGGGGCGGGATGTTGGAGCTCACTCCCGCTGGCGATCGCGATTGACGGGTGACTTACGAAGACCAGAAGATCGCGCTCAGCGACCTGAGGGTTCTCGAAATATGGGACGAGGTCTGCTGTGACGCTGGACTGGGCTCGATCGATTAGGTTGATGATATCGTAGACCCGTCCCCAGCTTGATTGGTGACTGAGGTTGACGCCGCTGAGATGAACCGGCACCTTCTGCACCGTAGACCGGGCCAGTAGCCCAGTAACGGCATCCGTGACGTTTGGATCACCGATCGGCGTCTGCCAGAAGAGCTTTGCCCCCTGGTCTGCAAAAACTGACCAGAGCGTGGCCTCACTACGCATCAGCTTCTCCGCTGAAGATGATGCCGATAGATAGCCCCCACTAGCACCCTGCTTCAGGGAAGCCGCCATTCTCTCCCCTAGCTCCCCCAATTGGGGCCTGGTGATCGCCGCTGTTGCCCCACCTGTGACCTGCCTGCTGAGCTCCTCTTGGTCGACCAGCCAGGCGACGTTGGTGTTAAGCCGCGCGGTGCGCCATGGTGATGGATCTACGCTCGTCACCACCTGAGTCGTGACCCCCATCAGGAGCTTGCGGCTATTCGGTTGGGCCAAAGGACCAAGGTCAATGAAACCTGGCGCCGCGTACAGCCCCTTACCATCAATTACCCGTCGAGACCATCCTGCAACCGATGGGCCGATGGCCGTGATCCTGTCACCAAGGATCCCGATGCTGCCATACTGGCGGGCAGCACCCGAGCCATCGAGAATGACCACGTTTCTGATGAGTAGGTCGTAAGTGAAGATGGCCTCCGCCACGGGGATATCACTAACCGACGGCACCCTAAAAGCCTGGTAAGCCACTCCGCCAATGATAAGCAAAACGATCAATGCGGTGATCAACCAAAGCCGCATATGGTCTCCCCTCCGTACACAACCTCGTATGGAACACGCTCAAACAGAGCCTTTTCTCTACCCTCTATTCGACACGTGTGCCCAATAACCTCCAAAGAGAGCAAGGGAGTGTTCCAAGCGATTGTCGCCTGGAACACTCCCTCTTCATCTCCGCCCAAAGTTACCTCTCCTGGAGTTGGTCGAGCTTGACAACCTGTGATGCCTGATGGCGGCCCTCCGGGTGCACCGTTGCCGTCATGCTGTTCTCATCCACTGCCTCGATCCAGACAGGGGACCCATTCATCTCAACGCGGATTGTTGCCGAAGACTGCAGAATTGCTCTTGCCCTGGTAGCGTCCATTCCACACATTCCTCCCATTATGCTATCCTGACTTAGTTATGTCACACTTCCCTGATCTATATTCGAAACAATTATCAGGTGATTATGTAGCGCCTTCGGGACTCTAGGTATAGAACAGGCTTAAATAGCCATAATAGCTAATAGTTAATAGTTACCAATTTGCCCCAAATGTGCGCGAGGAGGAAAGTAAATGAAGACAGTGCGTATTCTGGTCGCCCTGGCCGTGGTCTTGACCATGGTGGTAGCTTTCTGTCCACCAAGTCAGGCTGCGTATCAAACTGTTTCGGTGGTCGTGGATGGCGTCAAGCTAGATGCCGACGCCTACATCGTCGATGATCGGACCGTTGTGCCTCTGCGGGCGATCTTCACCGCCCTTAAGGCCGACGTGGCATGGGACGATGCCACATCGTCGGTAACCGCCACCAAAGGAAGCAAGGTCATCAAGCTCACCGTTGGTCAGCGTGAAGCCTACATCAATGGGCAGCAGACTGTTCTGGGCGTACCACCCATGCTGATCAACGACCGGACCTTCATCCCGCTCCGCTTTGTATCGGAAGCTCTAGGCGGCAGCGTTGAGTTTGTCGAAGCCTCGATGACCGTCATGGTCAAGGGCGAGCTCCAGCTTCAGGCTGGCGTCACTCATAAGGGAACGATCAAGCCCGAGGGCGAGACCTGGTATGCTGCTGAAAGCCCGCACTATGTCAAGGGCGTCTTCAGAGTCGAGGGTAAGACCAATCCGGTCCTCACCATCGAAGCAGGAGCGAGATTGTACTTTGAGAACGGTGGGCAGCTGTTGATCGGCGACCAACTCCCTGGAGGTCTGGTAGCTCGCGGTACCGCGACCAACCGTATCGTCTTTACGGCGGACTCCACCAATCCGCAGGCCGGCTTCTGGAAGGGTATTCGCTTTATGCCGCTTACGCTGGCCAATGATAACTTGACTAGTCCCAAGAGCATCATCGAGGGTGCTAGCATCGAGTACGCTGGCGGCAATGATGCCGGGACCGCGGCCATCCGGATGGAAGGTGCCGCGACCTTGGTGGAAGTCATTCTCAAGGACCTGGAGATCAAGAACAGCTTGTATGCTGGTGTGAGCACCTACCATAACGCCAAGATCCATCCTACTAGCGACAATCTGCGCATCTCCGGGACTAAGGCCAACTCCCAAGGCGGCGGCTATGCGTTCCAGGTAGACCCATCGTCCAGCCACAACCTGCCGTATGGGCAATACACGGACAACGATACTAACGCCATTCACCTAACTAGCTGGAGTTGGAGCAAGGGTATCGCTGAAAACACGACTTGGCGCAACCTCGGCATCCCGTACGTCACCAAGCAGAACCTCGATGTAGGCAGTGATATGTCGCCGACCTTGACCATCGAGCCTGGGGTGGTCGTTGCCTTTGGAACTGACATACCTCTGCGGGTCGGTTACACCAAACCAGGTTCGCTGGTCGCCGACGCGGGAGCCAGCCTTTCCAAGGCCGACTTGGATGCCGGCCTGAAGTCTTGGCAGAGCTGGGCCACCAACCCCAAGAGCACCATTCCTTCCACCAATAAGGCTATCGTTTTTGCCCCTTGGAGCAGCAAGCCGACGCCGGGGGTCTGGAATGGGATTCAACTCCTTGCTAACTCGGGTATCGAGAACAAGCTGAACGGGGTTGTGGTCGCCTACGGGGGTAAAGACGATAACTGGGGAGCAGGAGTGTATGGGGACAGTGACAAGAGCCCTACCGCACTCACGCTCTCGAACTCCTTGATCAAGAGCTCGGGTCGATCTGGGGTTGAACTTATCGGCCTGAACTCTCGCTTCAACGCAGGTTCTACTGGCAACTACTACGAAGGCAACCCCATCGCGATTCGCATTCTGCCTAACGCTGTGGGGAGCATTGAGAAAGGAAACCACTTTGGGGACGAAGATGTAATCAACATCTGGAACGGTACCGAGAACCCCAAGGTCACGGAAACGCAGACTTGGTTCAACCATGGTATTCCGTACTTTGTGGAGTGTCGCATCAAGGTAGGTGGAATTGAGAGACTTAAGCCGGTCACACTGACCATCGAAGCAGGGGTTAGCCTGACCTTCGCTGGCGATATGGGATTGACCATTGGTGAAGGACAGTCAGAGCCAGGGGTACTCAAGGCCGTTGGCACCGCAGATAGTCCGATCACGTTTTCGTCAGTTGGCGCTTGGCGTGGCGTTCACTTCGAGAATTACGCGAACAACTCTAGTTTGATTCAGTACGCAGTGGTGGAGAACGCCACGAATAACGTGACAGTGAACAAAGACTTGGGCAAGATCATCAAGAACACAACGCTGCAGAACGCAACCAACTACGGGATCTTGCGCAACTATCCGGCGACGGGCACAGATTTCCAGAGTGCTGACCTGCAGAACGTCTTCACCGGAAATGTCAAGGGGGACCAAAAGTAAGAGGTAGAAGAAGAGCCTCGAAGCTACCAGCTTCGAGGCTCTTCTTGTTGTACGGTTGGCCATCTGCCTAGTTCAGCGGCGTCTCCAAGATAGCTGTGAGCAGTTGGATGCAGCCAGCTACATCGCCCATGTCGACCATCTCTGATGGAGTGTGGATATAGCGGCAAGGCACGGAGATAACTCCGGATGGCACGCCGTCCTTGGTCAGGTGGATAGCTCCGGAGTCAGTACCGCCAGCCTCGAGGACCTCCATCTGATACTTGATCTCTTCGCGCTTGGCTGTATCGACCATCAGCTGCTTGACCTTGGGATGGCAGATCAGCGATGAGTCTTTCACCTTGATGGCTGGGCCATTGCCCAGAGCCACTTCCATGGTGATGGAGTTCGGTGTGTCACCGGTCCGAGTGACGTCGATGGCAATGCCATAGTCTGGTGAGACGCCATAGGCCGCAGTGCGGGCGCCGCGGATCCCGAGCTCTTCTTGGACGGTAAAGACGAAGTAGAGATCATTGACGGTACTCTTGATCTGCTTCATGGCCTCGATCAGGATCACGCAGGCGATCCGATCGTCCATGGACTTGGCGACCATGCGGTTGCCAAGGTCCGTGCATTCGCGATATGCCCCCGCAGTGTCACCAATCTGTACCTTGGTCTCCGCTTCCGCGCGGTCTTTGGCACCGATATCGACAAACATCTTGGCGAGCTCAAGGTCTTTGATGCTGTCCAGTTTCTCACTGCCGAAGACGCCGACGGTGCCGTTGGCGAAGACACAGCGTTCGCCCATCAAGACTGCAGGCGAGAGGCCCCCCAGATTGGAGAAACGAAGGAAGCCGTTCTGATCGATATGGGTCACGATGACGCCGATCTCATCCATATGCGCGGCCATCATGACCTTCTTGCCGTTGCCCTTCTTGTGAGCGATAACATTGCCGAGGGCATCGACTCTCACGTCATCCGCATAGGGACGGATCTCTTCCTGGATTAGCTTAGCGATAGTTTCCTCATTGCCAGAGGGGCCGTAGGCCTCCACCAGCTTCTTCGTCAGGGCCTTTAAGCTCTCCATGGACATGATCAGTTCCAACCTCCTTCATCGATATCGCTGAGCACTGCTTTTACCAGCCGCACCGCCTGCTCAAAATCGCCCAAGTTGATCATCGAGACCGGCGAGTGAATGTAGCGTGTCGGAACTGAGATTACGATGGTCGGGATCCCTTCACGAGTTAGCGAGATGCGCCCGGCATCACTGCCACCGGTGACTGTCCGTTTGTACTGGGTCCTGATCCCATGCTTTTCGGCCACAGCCAGTACCCGCTGCAGCAGTCTCTTGTTGCTGACAACGGATGCATCCATGAAGGTCAGTGCTGGTCCCTGCCCGAGTGTGGTGGAATAGCCGTGTTCCTCAGTACCAGAGACATCGCTCGCCGTTGTTCCTTCCAGGACGATGGCAAGATCCGGATTGATGGCATAAGTAGCCACACCGGCTCCGCGCAGGCCGACCTCTTCCTGTACGGTGAAGGCGCCAAAGACGGGCATGCTGTAACGCTCTTTGAGCGCCTCGATCAAAATACCACAGCCCGCGCGGTCATCAAAGGCCTTGGCCTTAGCCATGCCGGTACCCATCTCTTCATACTGAGTGGCGAAGACAACGTAGTCACCCAGCTTGACGTATTTCTCGGCCTCGTCCTTACTCTTGGCCCCAATATCAATGTAGAGCTGATCATATCCCAGCGCCTGCTCTCTCTCGGCGGGTTTCTGCAGATGGATAGCCTTGGCCCCGATCACGCCAGGGATCTTATCCTTGCCGACTCGCACCACCTTTGAGACCAATACACGCGAGTCTACACCCCCGACTGCACGGAAGCGCAGCAGCCCAGTGCGGTCGATCGCCATGATCATAAAGCCTACTTCATCCATATGAGCAGCGAGCATCACTTTGGGCCCCATGGCATTGCGGTTCTGAACAGCGATCAGGTTGCCAAGAAGGTCACCCTGCCAATCGCTGATACGCTCCGCCAAAAGCTCTTTGATCAGCGAACGGATCTCCTGTTCGTTGCCTCCCACTCCGGCAGCCTCGGTCAATCGCTTCAGCAACATACTAGCCCTCCCACAAACTCAGAGTCGATGCTGGCGATGAAGTGTGCTAGGAGTCGGCCAGCCTTCTTAACGTCCCCGAGAGATAGGGTTTCAACGGACGTGTGCATATAGCGCAGAGGGATCGAGAGCACGCCCGTAGCTATCCCTGCTTGGGTGATCTGCATCGCCCATGCGTCCGTACCTGATCCACCAGGGAGCGCTTCACTTTGGAACCCTATGCCATATTCCTGCGCGATCTTACACAGACGTTCATAGACCTTCGGATGGATATTGGGGCCTAGGGCTATGACAGGACCTTTACCAACGGGCGCTGTATCCATCTCTGAGACACCGGGCATATCGCCATGGCAGACGTCGATGGCAATACCAATCTCGGGGAGAATGCCATACGTGGAGGTGGTGGCACCTCTCATCCCGACCTCTTCCTGAACAGTCGCCACACCGTAGACATCAGCAGTGTGCCTCAGTTTCTTCAGCTCCAAGAAGCACTCATAGATTACGGCAACGCCAGCACGATCATCCATCGCCTTGCTTGCCAGCCAATCGCCCTTAAGCTCCGCCATGCGGCGGCGGATGGTGATCAGATCGCCCACCTCGACCAGTTCCCTGGCTTCCATGGCGGGCATGCCGATATCAATGACCATCTCCTCCCGTTTGACCGCTTTGTCGCGGTCGCTGGGCTTCTGCAGATGTGGAGGCTTAGCACCGATGATGCCGATGAGGTCACGGCGCCCGTGAACAACTACCTCTTGAGATAGCAGAGTGCGTTGGTCGACACCACCGACCGTGGTGAACTTGAGAAATCCTTGATCATCGATCTTCTGAACCATCAGGCCGATCTCATCCATATGACCAGCTAACATGATCTTTGGATGTGTTCCTGTTCCCTCACCGCTCAGCCTGGCGATGACGTTGCCAAGTTTGTCTGTTCGGATCTCGTTGGCTATGGGGCGGAAAACATCGGTGATCAACTCCCCGACCGTCATCTCATATCCAGACACTCCAATGGACTCAACCATCCGACGCAAAAACTCCTTGGTCTCCAATGCGATCCCCCTTCCCTTAACACGGCCAACCCTAGCTTATCGACGCCAGACACCACCGAGCGTTCGCACCGTCGATAGGAGAGCAAACGGACGGTGGTGATGAGGTGGCAAGACCTGGGCTGCCGACATATAGGGTTTACTTCGCCCTACATCCAATATTCTCCTTGTCCATGCTGATCGAAATTACCAGCACGCACCGTCCACATCACCTCGACATAGAATGATGTAGAGCAACGAACCGTTGCGCTGGCGGGGGCCATGGGTCATACCCCAGGTCCAGATCTCTGATCGAGCTAACATAAAGATGCCTGCGGTCCGCAGCCCACAGCCCGCAGTGGGGCCAACCGTCTGCAAGGCGGAACGTTTCATCTCCTGTGATGCCGCCGAAAAGGCACCATGGGGAACTAACTATGGTGTGCGCAATGGACATAACGGCTCACAACCTATGGATTGAGTCTCCGGAAGGAGGGGAGATATGACGGAACGAGGAGAAGCATCCATATGCTATGGCACCGCTTACACATCACAAGGGCATATGTCCATGCTGGGACCAGACAGGCGATGTCAAACAGGACCGGTGATACTACTTCGAGGCGGTTCGCAGGCTGCTCGGTCCAAGGTTATGGAGCAAGTCGCAGATGGTTTACTTGAGCGTGGCTTCTCACTGGAGATCTATCGAAGCTCCCTTGATCCTTGCCTTACCTCAGGGTTCTGTCTGTTATCACCGATGATGATGGTCCTAGACGGAGAGATAGAAAATCATGCAGGAGGAAGCGATGCCCTAATGCCCGGCAAGGTCATCGATATCGGCACTGCCTGGGACTACTCACAGCTGCAGTCGCAGAAGAAAGCGCTCTGCACCCTGTCTTGGCAGGCGAGGCGGCGGCTGCAGATCGTGGCTTCGTACTTTCGGGAGTTGGGTACCATTCTCCAGGAGAGGAAAAGCTACGTCACCGACAGCATGGATTTCGCCGCCGTAAACCGAACGACCCAGCAGTTGATCACTGAGGTATTCTCGCGACAGAGCGAGGGCCCAGAGGCCCCGCAGCCCTCACCACTCTTTGTCTCAGCCATCACTGCCGACGGTCACACTCACTGCGTCAACACACTGGCCTCCAGCTACAAGCACTTCTACCTGCTAAGGGGTGAACCGGGTAGCGGGCGTTCGACCATTCTGGCCAGAGTCGCGGAGCAGGCCGCCATGCACGGTCTCACAACACGGTCGTTCCATGGGCCACTAGAACCCAATCGTTTGGAACTGCTGCTTATCCCAAGCCTGGCCACTGCCCTGGTAGGTGGAGTTGCGGTGCGTGGGTTCCGTCCCAATGACCACCGAGAGCTGACTTCTCTGAAGGTAGTTGAGTTGGCCGAGTCGATGAAGAAGAAGCGACTGGCGCTATTCCAGGCGGAGTGGCTCAGTGCTACGCGGCGTTTCAATGAACTAGTTGACTTGACGGTCAGAGAGCTGACCTACTGCAAGCAGACCAATGAGACAGTTACTGCCATCTACCAGGAGTACGTCGATCAAACAAGGTTGGATGACCACACCACGCAGTTGTTCAGCTACCTCCTCGAGTTCATCGACAAGACGATGAACTGAGAATGAAAAGCCGCGGGCTGGACCGCGGCTTTTCTGCTGTCATCCTGGTGACGAAGGTCCACCTAAGTTCATATGTCGCATAGGATGTGTATCCGAGTACCGAGCATGGGAGACCTGATCGAGAGATGATACTATTTGCTTCGATCCGCCCCCGATCAAGTATGGCCCTGGTGACAACAGCCGCAGCTGCGTAATAGCGTGTATTGAGGGAAAGGAGGTGGATGTATATGGCAGGTAGCTATGGATACGGCTATGGAGGTTACGGGTTCGACGGCTATGGCGGATACGGAAACATTGGATTCTTGAGCACACTCAGCCCAGGAGTGCCGCTTGTCCTTCAATACGACTTTCAGCCTCCAGCATTCGGTACCTTCCAAGGCTTCCAAGACGGCCTGGCTCTGATCAGCAACTACAATGGCTTCCCCGGACTGGTCCGTATTCCGGTAGGTCTGATCAACGCTGTTAGCCCCTGGGGCGGCAGCTTGGGTGGTTTCGGTTATTGGTAATCACGACGAAAAGAGACGCTCCGAATATAAAGTGGCAGACCCCACAACGGGGCCTGCCACTGTTCTTTGCTCTCGCCTATGCCTCGTAGATGGTGAAGGTAATACCCTCCTTGCCTTTTGCGAGGCCAAACAGCAAACCGCGATCTTTAACGGTTCGATTGAGTAGGTCGACGAGACGATAGAGTTCGTCGAACTCATTGATAGAAAGACTGGCAAGCGTCTTCAGCTTATCAGGGTGACCAAGCTTGGTATCCATCTTCATTCCTCCACATGCGTCTCCCGTCTTCGCCCTACGCGCTTGGTGCGGCCTTCGAGCATGGAAGGCGCCCCTCGCTTATAGACGTGCAACGGTATGGTAGTGGTAGCGTCGAGAGTTAGTGTTCTAAACGGTCTAAGGATTGAAGTGAAGCTGCCACTCAGTAAGCCTAGCTATCATCGCTCGATGGGTAAGATCAAAATGGATCGGGGTCACAGCGATGAAGCCAAGGTCTACGGCGCTAACGTCTGTGTCGGCATCGTTCGAACGGTCAAGTAGTTCTCCCGCCAACCAGAAGTAGCGTCGTCCCCGGGGATCCTGACGCTGCTCAAAGAAGTTGCGATACAATCGCTCACCGAGCCGCGTCACCTTCACCCCCGCAATTCGCTCACCAGATAGAGCTGGCACGTTGACGTTTAGCATGGTGTCTGGTGGCAGTCCCTTTGACAACGTCTCAAGGGCTAGATCGTGGGCAAACTTCGCCGCAGCTCGGTAATCCAGATTTTCCCACCCAGCCAAGGAAACAGCAATAGCAGGCACGCCGAGGATGAGCCCCTCAAGAGCAGCAGAAACGGTACCGGAGTAGAGAACATCGGTACCCAGATTGGAGCCCCGGTTGATCCCAGAGATGACCAGATCGGGACGATGGGGCATGATACACTCGATGGCCAGTTTGACGCAGTCCGCAGGTGTGCCATCGACCGCATAAGCCTTATGACACAGTTCGGGGAGTTCCACTTCATCAGCGCGGAGTGGATGATGCATGGTGATAGCATGTCCCGTGGCGCTCCGCTCACGATCCGGAGCAACCATCCACACCTCACAGCGCTCTTGCTGAAATGCCTTAGCCAGCGCCCGAATACCTGGCGCCTGAATACCATCGTCGTTGGTGATTAGAACATGCATGGCAACAACTCCTAATGTAGGGTCGCGAGTCTAAAGCTAAGGGCGCGAGGTAGTAAAGATCAGCTTCTGGCTCTTGACCTAATTCAGATGCTCTTTCTTCCAATGGGTCCAAATGTCCTGCTTAACAACACTCTTTTCCTGCTATAGTGAAGCGTGATGATCTCCAGACTAACCATAGGAGGTGAATACAGATGAAGAGCCGAAGATGGTTAGTCAGCCTTGTGATCGTGGTTGTGTTTAGCATGGCGATGACCGGTTGCTTAGCCTATCGCCGCCCTGTTCCCAACACTCCGGCGAACCCGCAACCGGCCCCTGATACTCCCAACCCAGCAGTTCCAATGCCTAGTCCTGCTCCGAACCCCAATCTTACCCCCGGGGCCAATGATCGCTCCGTGGCTGAAAGAGTCCAGCGTGCAGTGAATGAGGTTCCCGACGTAACAAAATCCTATGTGGTTGTTGTCGGGAATACGGCGCTCATCGGAGTGGATATCAACGAGTCAAAACGAGGACCGGTCGATGAAGAGTTGAAACAACGCATCGCTCAAAAGGCAGAGGCTCAAGAGAAATCCATTACGACTGTGTATGTGACGGCTGATCCAAATCTCGTAACTCGCGTCCGCCGCTTGGCCGACAGCATTACCGAAGGCAAGCCAATCTCGGGGCTACTCAATGAGATCATGGAGATTCTGCAGAAGCTCAAACCTACGGGTAGTCGTTGAGTGTTAAGGGTCAGGCCAACGGTCTGGCCCTTGATTGCGCTCCTTAGCTATAGTTTCACCACACGCGGTCCTGGCCAGTGTAGTTGGAGCTTGTCGGGCAGCGTCAAGATAGGAACATACAACGCACTGAGATCCACGAACCTGATGGAGAAAAACGGCGAGAAGTCGCGTTGTGCACTACTCTGCTCTAGTTCTGAATTCATGACGCAATCCACACTGTGGATGATAGAGGCGACCAACGGCATAGGGCGAGAGGCGAGGAGCCTTTCGACGGCGTGACATGCCAGGTAGTAGCTCTCTCGTATTCCCAAGTGGTTGAGTATGGGGCGCTCAATCTGGGGTCCACCTTCTGCCAGGGGGTAATCTCTCACAATGGTCATGAAATCAGGAAGATATTCTCCTGTCTGGGCGTTGACACCAATGCTGATCAGTTCCGGTTCTTGCTCACCGTCAGTCAGCTCGAAGTGATAGATCCACCATTGATCATAGCTTGTGATCTCAAGACCAATCACATCTTCGTTGCATAGCTCTCGGAAAGGAACCGCCTCCAGTTCCCGGGTCCACCAGTCCTGGCTGTTAAGATCGATCGCCTGTTCCTTAATCTCTTTCTCCTGCATTACCTCGAATGCTTGGGTCAACAGGGTTAGCGCAGACCCCAGAAGGTGCAGATGTCCGCGGCAGACAGTGGTGTCCTGTGGCGCTGGATCTGCACCGATGAGCTCGCTCATCGCGTAATACTCCTTCTGGTCTGCATAAGTCAGCTCCGCCTGAAGCCCGCCTGGAAAGTTTAGAACAAAATCCAGGTTCTCAATGGTGACCTGAGTATCTTTCAAGTGCCTAACCTCCCATGACGCTATAGACTTAGTCTGTCCGGAAAATGGTGTGGCTTGCACAGTTCAGAGTAAGCACCATCATGTACCTGCTATCGCTGACCGTGGCGTCCGGCACACTAAGTGTGGGAGGCGATGAGAATGGATCAGAACAACGGCTTGATCTCCGATCAGATCCTAGATCGGTTCAAATACGAAGTTGCCGAGAACCTTGGCCTCCTGGACAAGATCAAGGAGCAAGGCTGGCCAGAGATAACCAGCAAAGACTGCGGCGCAATCGGCGGCCGTATCGGTGGAAATATGGTGAGAGTGCTCATTCGCCATGCCGAAGAGCAATTGAGCAAGAAGAGCTAGTCTTGGAGTCAAAAACAGCCCCGATTGGGGCTGTTTTTGATTTGACTGGCGCTACTTCAGATCCCGTACTCCTAGGAACTGGGCGATGTTGGCGTCATCGCGCTTAACACCACGTATCTTCCCTGTCTTGGATGTGAACAGGGTCGTAATTCCAGGGCCGTGTCCCATTATCGTGCAGTTGCTATGAACAACCACGCCAACGGTCACCGCGCCTGTGAGGTAGCCTCTGCCATAAGACGTATCGCAGTTCTGCAGTAGCACAAGATCACCAAAACGCAGCTTACCGAGTTGGCAGCGTTCGAACTCCGCGGCGTCGTGGGTCATAATATCGTAATCCCCGCGATCCGCAGTGTTGGAGCCAATGCCAGAGCCCATTAAGTGAGCTGGGACTTCGGTTACCACCGGGACCTCCAGCACGCCATCTACCACGTTGAGTTCCATCTTCTCCGCCAGGTCCGGATCAAGGTTCTTCACCATGACCTCGGGAGCGTCAGTGAAGGCCATGCCTAGACCATGGCTCTTGACCAGGATCTTATCGCCGATGCTCATCTTCTCCAGGTCTTCACGCTTGAAATACACCAGTACATGCTCGATGCCACCATGCTTGCCAGTCACGTAGCCTAGAGCCCCCTTGCCCTCGCCAGTCACTACGCGAGCAACATTGCCGACGCAGGCCAGGAGGTTAAGGCCGCCATTTTTGGCCGCATCATCGAGCTTCATGCTTACGCCCGGCTCGACATGATCAGCCACCAGGTCCATGCAGGTATCGCCAATAGCGAAGTTGTAAGTGATGCCGCCGGTCCCAGGCAGCGCCTGAACGGTACCATCCACCTTGATACGATATGGCATCACGCTGCTGGGCTGTGAGATCGCTCCCTCAACCCCGATCATAACGAGCTTGTCACGGTTGCTCCTAATCATCATATGACCTCCTTCCAGACTTATCCGCTCTATTCGTGACTGCGTCTATGAAATCCTGCCCCGTTATCCAGATCCCAGCATACGCACTGCACGCAGACGTACTAGGCCCAGCGATGCTCACGAGGGACGAGGGGCTTTTGAGTGCCCGTGAGAACGAGGTCCATCCTTGAGTGTCGCGATCTTGGTCCGCACACCTAGGTTCTGTGGATCAAACTCTAGTATCCTGGTAAGCGTCTCGATGGCTTTGTCGGTCTGACTTGTCTCTTCGTATAGCTTGGCGAGCTTGAGGTGAGCGTAGAGATGCTTTGGGTTAGCAGCAATGACGGCGATAAGGCAGGTTTCAGCCCTGGAGCGATCACCTTGGTCCATGGCGATACAGCCGAGGTAGTAGTTGGCCGTGGTAACGTATTTCCGGAACGCCATCAACTCGGTGAATGCCTGCAGTGCCTCCCCATAGCGCTTCTGGCGGTACAGGGCTACTCCATACTCCTTCCAAAGGTAACCTTGGCGGGGACGGAGCTTGACAGCTTCCGTCAGACTTGACAGCGCCTCGTCCTGTTTGCCAAGGAGTGAATACGCACGACTAAGTTTATGCTGGATATATTCCGCGTCCGGCTTATCAGCCAGGGCTGCCTTGAAGAACGGCACAGATTCCTCCGCTCTACCCAGCTCCAGGAGTTCGACACCGATCTGGTACTGGACATAGGGGTCATCTGGGTTCATCTGATAGGCGGTCTGCAGATGCTGGAGTGCCTCCTCATGGTTATTCTCGCTGGCAAAGATGCGACCGAGATAGACATGCCCACGCACATGGTCTGGCTCACGCTCGACTAAGTGGGTGAGATGCTGTTTGGCTTCACCATAGAGGCCATGCTGGTAGAGCGCCTTGCCCAGGCGAAATCGAGCCTGCAGGTAGTCAGGGTTGAGGTTGACGGCGCTCCGCAGTGCCGAGATGGCGCCCGCTGTCTCACCCATGAGCAATTGGCAATAGCCGATACCGTAGTGAGCCAAGAACAAATTGGGGTCCACATCTAAGGCTGCCTGATAGTTCTCCACAGCCATCTCATACTCGCGTACGCGCGAATAGGCATAGCCCAGACGCAGTCGAGTCCATATATCGCGGGGGTTGGCTGCCAGCATCTGTTTTCCTGTTTCAATAATCCCCCAAAAGCTTGCCTCTTGAGTCATGTAATCACCCCCATAGAATCTCCATACATCCTATGGGGGCGAGAAATGGATTATGAGTCTTTGTCCATCTTCTCCATCAGCAGTCAGCCCTTTGATATGCGCAGTAGCGGGAACACGAGCCAATGCCATCATCGCCAGACATGGGGACTCTGGCAGGCGACTAGATAAGCTCCTTAATCTTCGTCAGATTGATCTCAAATGGTGGTCTGACCACCCCCGCCTCCGTGATCAGTGCGGTCACATAGCGATGGGGGGTCATATCAAACGCAGGGTTGTACACCGCTACCCCCTCAGGAGCCATTCGATGCCCATGGACATGTGTGACCTCATCCGCGGGGCGTTCCTCAATGACAATCTCTGCCCCGCTGGCCAGATTCATATCGATGGTCGAAAGTGGCACCGCCACATAAAATGGGATCCCATGCTCCTTGGCAAGCACTGCCAAGGAATACGTTCCAATCTTGTTCGCCACATCCCCGTTGCGCGTAACGCGATCGGCGCCTACAATGACCGCCTGCACCTTGCCCTGC
The DNA here is from genome assembly GCA_964402415.1 of uncultured Clostridia bacterium. GTDB lineage: Bacteria > Bacillota > JAAYKD01 > JAAYKD01 > CAYOCI01 > CAYOCI01. The sequence continues at coordinate 8,029 of CAYOCI010000036.1, read as the reverse complement.
TGCATGATAAAGCCCGCCATGCTGTCTGTGATGAGCGTCACAGGTATCTGTTCGGTCACCAACTCATAGGCGGTCAGGCGAGCGCCCTGCCAGAACGGTCGGGTTTCATCCGCGTAGACGTGAATTCGCTTTCCAGACTCATGTGCAGCTCGGATGACACCCAGCGCAGTACCGTAGCCTACGGTGGCAAGCGCCCCTGTATTGCAGTGAGTAAGAATGCCGGCTCCCTCGGGAATGAGTGTAGCGCCGTGAGCAGCTAGGCTTCGGTTGATCCTCACGTCTTGAGCAGCGATCTGCTCAGCCTCGTCTTCGATGGCTGCGGCGAGCTGCAGGCTTGTCTCCCACGGTTGATCGATGATCCTCTCGATACGCTTCAGTGCCCAGAACAGATTGACTGCAGTGGGTCGAGTGGCAGCAAGCAGGTCCTGAGCCCGGCGCAACTGAGTTCTCATATCATCCAACGGGGCGCTTCGCGCCCGATGGGCAGCTATCGCCATGCCAAACGCCGCCGTTGCGCCGATGGCGGGTGCGCCGCGGACAATCATGGCTCGAATAGCGTGTGCGACCTGCTCGACCGAATCGCAGACGACCGTATCGATATGCTGCGGTAGCTTGGTCTGATCGAGGAGATAGAGGATGTGGTCTTCGTAACGGATGGCTTGCATCGATACACCTCATCGGTTAGCCATCAGGCATCAGCCATCAGGCATCATTAGGTTGAACGGGGGGCTGATACCGAGAGACCAGAGCATGTTCCTCTTCTTCTTATCTTGCTCTATTTGGCTGGATGACAATATAGCAAAGCCATCTCTTATGCCTGATGGCTGAGGCCTTCGGGCTCTCAGTGCATCGCGTATTGGCAGCGGCAGCCGCGCTTAGCGGGCATAATCATCAAGAGATTGCGGAGAAGCGCCCTAACTTTAGTTACATTGGCCTGCATACATGCCACCACTTCTTGGTGGGAAAGGGGCTCCTGGCTGATCCCTGCTGCCCAATTGGTGACAATGGCGACTGAGGCATAGCAGATCTCTGCTTCCCGAGCCAAGACCACCTCTGGGACACTGGTCATACCCACCAGATCCCCTCCAAGCATCCGGAAGGCCCTAATCTCCGCTGCTGTCTCATAACGGGGTCCTTCAGCACAGACATAGGTTCCATGGGTATGAATGGGCATCTCTAGTTTTTTGGCAGTTTCGACTAGCAGGTCGCGCAGCTCTGGGCAATAGGGGTCGGTCAGATCAACGTGGGCGACACCCATCTCGCCCCCATCGAAGAAAGTGGATGGCCGGGTCTTGGTGAAGTCAAGAAACTGATCCATGATTACGCATTGCCCAGGCTTCATATCGGTATTCAGAGATCCAACTGCCGAGGTCGAGATGATGCGCTGCACTCCGATCTCCTTCAGGGCGCTGATGTTAGCACGGTAGTTGATCATATGAGGTGGGACCCTGTGCCCGGATCCATGCCGCGCCATGAAGGCGACGCTATGGCCCTGCATCTCACCAATGAGAAGTTGGACCTCTCCATAGCGGGTCCTCACCTTGTGTTCTGCTAAGTTCGTCAGCATCTCCGGATCATATGCACCCGTGCCGCCAATGATGGCGAATTTGACCTTCATGTGCACTTCTCCCTCCATAGACCGCTTTAGTGATAATGGGCGTGATCCGTCTAGTTCCTCTTCATACAGAGTTCTCCATCAGGAACGTAATTATTGGGGTCCATTCGGAAGCAAGTTTATCGGAAAAGCAAGAGAGATGGCCACGGGCCATCTCTCTTGTTCTACGGTTTATCGTCGTTTCCTGCCCTTAGCGGTTTGATAGGCGATCCGAACTGACGATGCTGAGCTGCGATCCACAGCTCGGACATGCTGTGGCGCTGCCGTCATGATCAATTTGCGCCTGTAGAACGTCTCCTTTGATTCGCTCACCGCAACTTGGGCATGTTACGAAAGCAAATCCACCACCGATGTAAGCAACGCCGTCGAAGAGCTCGAGATACTCCTCATCGACCATATCAGCTGGCATCAAGTGCCCCAGAACTCGATCGATCAGATCCCACGCCTTATGATGGTCGTGCGTATCATCCATCCTGCCTAAGTATTGGCTCCCCAATACCGTCAAAGGGTCAGCAGCAAAATAGACCTGCGCATGCTGGTCGCGAATCCTAAACCGGAGTCCTGACTCGTTCAGCAAAAGAAGCTCCTTGGTCAACATACGCCCTCCTCACATGGGTGAGCATCAAGCTTCCAACAGATGCTCCTATCCATATGTTCGGCAGAGTTGCTTTAGAACCAAGGCCAACCCGGTATCCCTGGCTACGAACGAGGCCGTAGGTCGCGACTGATTGGTAGGCTGAGCCTTTGTGTTCCTTCCGACTGAGCGTCACTCTCGGGCTCGGTCTGCTGGCCAGTACCGCTCTCGTCACCTTCGCTGTCATACTCCCATACGGAGGAGCCCATGGGGTTGGTTTCTTCCCAGATCACCTTGAGGGGTGCTTCGCACTCCGGACAAAATAGGACGCCCGGAATAATGCGGTGGTGGCAACGGGGGCATTCCATCTAACCACATCCTTGTCTGATCAGTCTAGCGCCGCTGTCATCGTTAGCTTCGTCTGGGGTCGGACGATCCCAACTGCTACCAGATGACTGTCGACTGCTAACTTTTGAGAGTATTATGCCCACATGGCCGCTCCCTACTACCTCGTATGGACGCGATCCGCAACTGAGCACAGCGAAAAAAGAAAAGGCACCGCAGTTGCGGTGCCTAGCTCGATTTCGTGATCTTCTCCTCAATCTTGCGTTTGATCCGACACAGGGCATTGTCAACAGCCTTCGTGCTGGTGTTCAAGCGTCTCGCGATGTCCTGATATGATGCTCGCCGAATATAGAGCAGAAAGACGTTGTATTCGAAAGTGCTGAGAATCTTGCCGAGACGGAGCTTGATATCGTCAAGCTCCTCACGATTCATCACCAGCTCCTCGGGGTTCGTTATCTTCCCGTTGGGGATGATATCGAGCAGAGTGCGATCAGACTCCTCATCGAAGACTGGCTTATTCAGCGAGATGTAGAAATTCAGCGGTGTGTGCTTCTGCCTTGTTGCTGACTTGATGGCTGTGATAATCTGCCGGGAAACACAGATCTCTGCAAAATTGCGGAAAGGGATGCCCTTCCCTTCCTGAAAGTCCCTAATAGCCTTATGGAGTCCGATAAGCCCTTCTTGCACGATATCCTCATGGTCTGCTCCAGTGAGAAAGTAAGGTTTTGCTTTTGCTCGAACAATATTGCGGTATTTGAGCAATAAGTGTTCCTCAGCATCCTCATACCCCCCCTGAGCAAGACGCACGAGTTCCTCGTCACTAAACGAACCAAAGCCACAGATCTGTGTCGCCTCTACGGTCAAGCCTATCCCTCCTACGCCCGCGATGCAATGGGTCAAAAAGGGTCGGAGATCGATCGTATTTCGTTCATGATCTCCTGGAATATCAACGGGGCTAGGCACATCTGTCCTTGTACCATGAGACACAATCCTTAGGTTACTTTGCCAGCTAGAGTCATCATAGCTACATTGGTCAAGCTTGTCAAGAACAACCACAACATTTCGCCATGACTGACACTTTCGACCCAAGGGATTGTGGTATGAAGGTTGCAGCGCCTAGCACAATTCAATCTTCTGAACTTACATGACGTATCATCAGAACACTGGATTGCGTGGTCTGCTGAATGAAGTCATGCAAGTTCCGGGGTTGGACACACCACTGCTCATCCAATGAATACGCAAAAGCCAAGCCCCATATGCTGAAGGCTTGGCCCAACCAGGATAAATCATTCAGTAGAATTGCCGACTACACTTTCTGATAGAAAAAGGCATCGACTGAAGCCAAGCCTATCTCCTTAGCGTTGAAGATCTGCTCAGTGCTGCCCACAAATAGTACGCCACCGGGGCGCAGGGCACGGCTGAACTTCTGGTAGACATTGCTCTTGGCCTCCTCAGTGAAGTAGATCATGACGTTTCGGCAGATAATAAGATCAAACCCTGAGTCAAAGCGCTCAGTAATCAGATCGTGTCGACGGAACTGGATCAACCGCTTCAAGCTGTTCGCGGCCACATAGTCGCCATTGGCAGCAACGAAGTACTTCTCGATCAGCGCCGGAGGGAGCGAGGATATGGACCTGGTAGAAAAGCAACCGGCCTGTGCTCTAGCCAAGGCGGTCGCATCAATATCCGTCGCCAAAATGGATGAGTTCAGGGCATGCCCACCCTCGGACAGAAGCACGGCCAATGAATAGGGTTCTTCCCCAGTGGAGCAAGCTGCGCTCCAAGCTCGAAGGCGTGAGCTTGGCTGGGATGCCAGCAACAGAGGGATAATCTTGTCGCGTAACACATCCCACCTGTTTGGGTTGCGGAAGAACTCGGAGACGTTGATGGTAAGTCGATCGAGAAACTCGCGGAAACGCACCTCGTCCCGAGCAAGCAGACTGAGGTACTCGTCGTATGTGTCGAGGTGAAACCGCGCGATGAGCGAATCAATTCTACGTTTCATCTGCTTCTCTTTGTAACCATTGAGGTCTATCCCGGTTTTGGTCAGAACCCTATGTTTGAATGTCTCGAATGAGCTGTCGTCCAAAGGCATACATCAAACCTCCGCGAGGGCACAAGCTAAGGATACTCCTATCAACAATATCGGCAGATAGAACGGGATCCTTAATGCGGCTCAAGCAGACACCGATAAATGCCCAACAAACAACACCGACCCCACCGGCTGCGAGCGGGTGGGGTCGGTGACAATGACCTGCTAAAGACTGACAACCTTCTTGGGCTCCTGAAACAACCCACGCTCCACCTCGGTCGTCACGCTGTTCTGAGCGCCAAATCGCTTAACGATATAATTGCAGGCATCCCAAGGGTCGACCCGGTCTCCACAAGTGAAGACATCCACCGCTGCGTAGCCAAGTTCCGGCCAAGTGTGAATCGCTAAATGAGATTCGGAGATAACAACAACCCCGCTAACTCCTTGCGGACTAAACTTATGGAAGACGACTTCCCGGACTTCCGCACCAGCGTCAAGAGCTGCATTCACAAGAATCTTCTCTACCATTTCGACATCATTAAGTATCTCTTCCTTGCATCCATAGATCTCGGCAAGAATATGACGTCCCAGTGCATGCATGGTTATTGTACCCCCTTTTCCCAGTCTAGGTGACCGATCACATAAAATCATAGCAAAAACCCGCATAATGTCAATAAGTAGAGGCAAAAAAACGATTCTAGTCAACGGGCATAAGCGATGTGTGGGTTTTTCTCCGTCTTATGCGCTTTTTGACCCCTGTTCATCGTCTTCGCCAGCTCGGATCACCTATCGAGCCTAGCATCCCCTAATTGTACTCCAACACCGCAAAAAGTAGAACGGGAAACAAAGGAAAACAAAAGACCGTTCGAACTGAACGGTCTCACACTCTGGTCGGGCTGCCGCGATTTGAACGCGGGGCCTCTTCCACCCCAAGGAAGCGCGCTACCAAGCTGCGCTACAGCCCGAAGACTAATATAGCCCTGATTAGACTCTTTGTACCTACAAGAAGAACTAACTGGTCGGGCTGCCGCGATTTGAACGCGGGGCCTCTTCCACCCCAAGGAAGCGCGCTACCAAGCTGCGCTACAGCCCGATCAACAGGTGTTATTATACTTTATCAAAGTCGAGAATGCAAGTGGGAAATAGATAGCCATCAGGCATCAGGCATCAGGCATCAGGAGTTGGCGAACCTTCGACGCTATGCAGCTATCATACTACCGATCGCCTTCCATTAAAAACGAACAGTGAAAAAGAGGAAGTGCAGGGTGCACTTCCTCCGTGTCTACGGGTTACCTGATCTCCTGCGGTCCTCTGTTGCCTGATGGCTGATGCCTGATGACTCGTTACAGCAATATCGCGATTAGGCCACCGCTACCTTCGTTGACGATCCGTTGCAGGGTTTGTTGCAACTTCTCCTGCGCGTTCGGCGGCATCTTGTAGAGTTTGTTTTGGATTCCTTCGCTGACCAAGGTGTGTAGCGACTTACCAAATAGGTTGGACTGCCAGAGCTTCTGCGGATCAGCCTCAAACTCATCCAGTAGGTACTTAACAAGCTCTTCGCTTTGCTTTTCTGTTCCTACGATGGGAGCTACTTCGGATTCAACATCAACGCGGATGAAGTGGAATGACGGTGCGCTGGCTTTCAGACGAACACCAAAGCGATTGCCTTGACGGATGATCTCTGGTTCCTCGAGGATCATCTCAGATAGGCTGGGCGGAACAATACCGTATCCTGTCTCTCTGACAGCCTCGATAGCGTCGGCAACCTTGTCATACTCACGCTTAGCTATGGCCATCTGCCGGACGTTACGCATGATCTCTTCAGGCAGCCTCATATCGGTACCAGCCTGTTCGGACAAGATCTGATAAAAGAGCTCATGAGGTGCGGCCATCGCCACCACCGCTACACCAGCACCGAGATCCATCGACTGAAGCGCCACATCTTCGACAAACTCGAAGATACCGAGCGCCTGAACAAGGCCATCCACATCGCGAAGTCTCTTAACCTCGGCCTTGGCACTGGTAACCGCGTTATCGTACTTGGCACGCAACCAATGGTTGTTGGGAAGTTCCATGATCCACTTAGGCATGGAAACGGAGAGCTCACGCACTGGGAACTCGAAGAGTACCTCATGCATGATGGCGCTGATATCTTCTACAGTCATCTCCTGGCTGTTGACCGGGATGACAGGCAGGTCGTAACGGGCTTCGAGATCATCCTTGAGGGTGATGGTCTCCGGTGCGAATGGGCGTGCTGTATTCAGTACAATGACAAAGGGCTTGCCCAGCTCTTTCAGTTCTCTGATAACCCGTTCTTCAGCGGCGATGTAGTTGCTGCGCGGCAGATCGGTCACAGTCCCATCTGTGGTCACCACTAGACCGATGGTGCTATGATCCGCAATCACTTTGCGGGTGCCGACCTCGGCCGCCTCTTCGAAGGGGATCTCTTCCTCGAACCACGGGGTCAAGACCATGCGCGGCCCCTCGTCCTCTTGGTAGCCCAAGGCGCCAGGAACGGCGTAACCAACGCAGTCTACCATGCGAACCTGGAACTGGATGTTGTCACCAAGCTTGACGGTAGCAGCTTCCTCTGGGATGAACTTAGGCTCGGTGGTCATGATCGTCTTGCCGGTTCCACTCTGAGGCAGCTGGTCCACGGCACGCTGCCTAGCGTTCGCATCGCCGATATTGGGCAGCACCAAGAGTTCCATGAACCGCTTGATGAAAGTAGACTTGCCGGTGCGAACAGGGCCGACCACGCCCAGGTATATGTCGCCGCCCGTCCGTTCGGTCAGGTCCTTGAACAGATCGAATTTTTCCATCCTCGACTCTCCCTCCCTACATGGGCTTAGGATAATGGCTAAAGGTACACAGGCGTCGCGTCACCTTCGCCCCCTATGCAATGCTATGAGGACGGGGCTGCAAACATGACAACCCGGGTTGACAAGTTGCTATAATATATGGGGGACAACACAGAAAAAAGAACCAGCCGATCGGCAGGTTCTTTTTTCTGATTCCAAAGGCAAAATCCCAAAGGACAAAGCGGAGACAAATGCAGCTCATCAACTCGGACCAGCTCACTTGAGGCACAATGAGGATGATACAGTGTCATCAGAACACTTTGGGCTTTTGCCTTGGGCCTTTGGGCTGTGAGTAGACTGTGGCTTCGCCACAGTCTACTCACTAAACCATCTACTTATCGCCAGGTCTTCTATCTCATGGGTCTTGAGACGCCCCATCAGCTCTTGGGTACTGTCTGGCGCGGACTTACCCTCATAGAGAACACCATAGATGGCATCAGTGATTGGAAGACTCACATTCAGCTTCTGCCCTAAGGCATGCGCAGCCACAGTGGTGCGCACTCCTTCGACCACCATCTTGGTGCTGGAAAGGATCTCATCGAGCTTGCGTCCCTTACCGAGTTCATTGCCGCACCAGCGGTTGCGGCTGTGCTGGCTGGTAC
>CAYOCI010000035.1:0-36319 GCA_964402415.1 uncultured Clostridia bacterium | reverse complement strand
GGCCCCATGGACGCCTTGCCGGATGGTATGCAGGCAGCTCGCGTTATCGATGCCGTAGGGCATGCCGTGCTTCCCGGCCTGATCGATAGCCATGGTCACGCTGGTCACTGTCTGACCAAGACCCTTGGGGAGCATCTCAAGAGCGGCTGGGAGCCCATGGCTGAGGGCATCTATCACCGGTTCTCCGACGAAGAGTTCTGGCGTTCAGAAGGCGCACTAGCAGCCATGGAGCGGCTCAAATTCGGCGTCACCACTGGCGTCTCAATGCTGGGGAATACACCCCGCGTCGACAGCCTTGAGCTCCTCGATGCCCATTTTGCCGGGGCGCTGCCCACTGGTATCCGTCAGATTACTGGTATCGGAGCACCCAATCCGCCCTGGCCGAAGAAAGCTCGCATCTGGAGCGGCGATGGCTACCGCGAGCATGAGATCCACCCCGAGGAAGCCTTCCCGCAGACCGAGAAAGCGGTAAAACGTTGGATGAACCGCCATCCCCGTGCCATGACCTATGTCATGCCTGCGCGGGTGGGGGCAGCCCCCGAAAACGACCGTGAGCTGAACATCCGACAGAACAGAGAGATGCGGCGCATCGCCAATGAGTATGGCGTTCCCATCCATAGCCACGCTTTCGCCGGAGACATGAAGTTCGTCCTAGCGACCAGTCCCGAGGTCTTGGGCAATGATATCTCTCTTAGTCACTGTACTGGCATGGACGAGGATGAGTGGAAGATCATGGCGGACAGCGGGGTCAGCGTCTGCCACGGGCCATCCACTCATTCCAATATCCGTGTTCGCTGCCCTGCCTTTGAGATGCTTGAAGCTGGGGTGAATGTTGTCATCGCAACCGATGGAACTGCTCCTGATCGTAGCTTCGACCTTTGGCGAGATATGAGGATGGCCCAGATCCTTCACCGCAGCCATTTCCACGATGGTGGGCTGCTCCCGCCAGGTCTGATCCTCGAGATGTGTACCATTCGCGCGGCACGAGCGTTAAAGCTGGACCATCTGATCGGATCATTGGAAATAGGCAAAAAGGCTGACATCATTCTGGTCGATGTTGACCAGCCTCACCTCGCCCCCTTCGGCGTAATGCCGGTCCAACGTCTGGTGTACCACGCATCAGGCCAAGACGTGAGCCACGTGATTATCGATGGAGAGCTCATTATGGCAGACCGTAGAGTTCTCTCAGTCGATCAGCGGAAGGTCCTTGATGATGCAGCCCAGGCCTTTGCGAAGATGATGGAACGAAGTAGTAACTGGGACAAAGCCACGAACCCGCGGCTGTATGAGCTAAGGAGCTATTGATTGCTCAAGTATATGGCGAAGCGCGGGCGTCAGCCCGTGCTTCGCCATATAGAGATCTGATCGCGGCGAAGAGATTCGTAGTAGATGCGGCTCCCTCCGATGCTTGGGTCCATTGGAGCTGATAAAGGAGTGGTGATGGTGAAAAATCGGGTCAAAGAAAAGTTGCTGGCTGGACAACAAGCCTTGGGTGTTTCCGTCATGATCCCTTCGCCACATATCATCGATATGATCGGCAAGCTGGGCTTTGACTGGGTTCTGATCGACCGGGAGCACGGTGCCATCTCTCGCGAGAGCATGGAGCTCATGATCATGGCCGCCAATGCGTCTGGCATTACTCCCATCGTCAGACCGCCGTCATCATGTCCTGAGGCCATTCTCGAGGCTCTCGACAGCGGTGCCATGGGCATTCAGCTCCCCCATGTCAACACAGCCGAGACGGCACGGCAGATCGTCCAGGCGGCAAAATACCATCCGCTGGGCGGAAGGGGACTGGCCGTAGGGACCAGATCAGCTGGCTACGGCTTCGGTTTCTCCATGGAACATTATGTGCGTGACGCCAACGATCAGACCCTGATCTGCGTTCAGCTCGAAGACACGCTGGCATTAGAAAACCTTAACGAGATTGCCCAAGTCGATGGGATCGATGTAATCTTCATCGGACCCAGTGACCTTTCCCAGGCCATGGGTTTCCCTGGTCAGAAAGATCGGCCAGAGGTCCAACAGGCTATCAGCAGGGCGATCCAGGCCATCATTAGATCCGGACGAACTGCTGGAACCGCGGGAAAAGCGACTGATCTCGGCAGAGCAGCCCATCAAGGAGTCCAGTACTATTACACACATCTCACAACCTTGCTGGAGCGCTCCAGCCGGGAGTTCCTTGAGAGCACTATAGAACTGCATAAGTCTTAGTACCTGCTGCCTTCCAGGCACATGATGTCTTCCCTCAGTCATCCAGAGCGTCTCTGGCATCATTCTTGCTGTTTCAGCGGTGCATCTGAGTTATCTTCTACACTAAGGAGGAAGCATACCTGTGAACAGCAAGCCAGTTTCCGTGACGCTAGATGAGGTCCACTTTCACCTGCAGGAAGAACACGATTTTACATGGCTTCAGCAGATGGGACGGGTCATACGCGTATTTGACCGCCAGGATTCGGGGCATATCTCGTTCGGCATCGAAACCAGCCGAGGACGGCTGTTTGTGAAATACGCTGGCGCACGCCCCATCAACTACCGCGGGGAGCCACGGGTTGCCATCGCTGCGCTCAAACAAGCGGTCACCCGCTTCGATGCGCTGCGTCATCCAAACCTAGTGGAGCTCAAAGAGCATTTCCCAGTCGAAGCGGGCTATGTCGCCGTTTTCGGATGGTCTGACGGCGTAGTTCTCAGTTCGCCCGAGTTCCCGGCGCCGGAGAAGCACACCAACCCTCGATCCCCCTATTACCAGTTCAGACAGCTCCCGGTCGTACGCAGGTTGCATTGTCTAGATCAGATTTTCTCTTTCCATGAGCATGTTGAGCAGCAAGGTTATGTGGCTGTTGACCTATATGACGGCAGCATCCTCTACGATTTCGAGCGTCACTTGACCAAGATCTGCGATATTGACTGCTACCAGCCTAGGCCATTCGCCAATCACATGGGTAGGCTCTGGGGCTCATCCCGCTTCATGTCACCAGAGGAGTTCCGTCTCGGGGCCGAGATCGACCAGCGAACCAATGTGTTCAACTTAGGGGCCATGGCCTTCTGCTTGGTTGGCGGCGATCGCGACCGCTCACAGTCAAAGTGGGAGGCAGGAGAGGCACTCTATCAGATCGCATGGCGCGCCATCAACCCTGACAGGGATCAGCGCTTCCCATCAGTCGGTGAGTTCGGACTGGCATGGAGCAGGGCTCTTGGAACACTTATACCTCAGCGTTGACCATGTGAGCAGGAATATGGAGAAGAGATGGCGAATAACCCCAAATCGCTAATCACTCTAGATACTAACCATACCACTACGTTGGGGGTGCGTGATCTTGCTGGAGTGGAATACTGACTATCTCACCGGAATAGAGCTGATTGATGAGCAGCACAAAACCTTGATCGATATCGGCAATCGCCTGTATGCGCTGCTCAAGAACCCTTTCGTCGAAGATAAGTATGACGATATCGTCGACCTACTCAACGAGTTGACCGACTACACCGTCTTTCATTTCTCTGCGGAAGAGCGACTAATGGAACAGATCGGCTACCGCCGTATTCTCTCACACAAGGTAGTTCATGGCGACTTTATCGCCAAGATCAAGGGTGTCGACCTGACCAAAATCGATCATGACCAAAACACCTACCTGCTCGAGCTCACAGACTTCGTCCTCTCCTGGATCTCATCGCACATCCTCAAGACGGACAAGCGTATCCTTGCTGAATCAGCGCGTGCAACGCTCGCCTAATCGTGGCTGGAGATGCCAAGGTGGTGGTCGATGGCTTGGTGATGAGATCATTGCCCAGGGAATAGCCGATAAGAGGTCTTTGTCTGCCCCACAGGTGGGCATGAGACGGACCTTCTCATCCTATACTAGAGCGTAGCGTAGCCTAGAATACTTGAGAAAGGGATGATGTACGTATGAAGATTGGTGAGGTCATCCAAAGCGCCGACTGGAAAGCTGAAAAGCACGTTCCCGTGCTAGTTGCTCCAGCCTCTGTCAAGGCTAATGAGGCCTTCGACGTCAACCTCCAGGTCGGCCAAGAAATCCCCCATCCCAATACCACCGAACACCATATCCGCTGGATCAAGCTCTACTTCAAACCGAACGATGGCAAGTTTGTGTATGAGCTGGCGAGTTTCGAGTTCCATGCCCATGGCGAGTCGGTCAAAGGTGCCAATAGTGGCCCAGCCTATATCGAACCCATCGGGCGCTGCCGGGCCAAGCTAGCGGAGTCTGGGACACTGATCTGTGTCGCCTACTGCAACATCCACGGTCTATGGGAGAACTCACAGGAGATCACGGTTAGCTAGCTTAGCAAGTTGCGAAAGCCCGCTGCGCTCAATGTGCAGCGGGCTTTTGGGTGATTGCTCAGAACAACTACCTTGTCTTCATAATGTTTGCTTCAACCACGTCTTTGACGGTTAAGAGCTGACTCTTGTTTAGCTGACGGACTTGCGCCAGCAGTTGTTCGAAAGAGATCTCTTTTGTTACCTCAACAGCCATTGGCTGATCGACAATCTGGAGCTCGATCCCCATGCGGCTGCGTGGAATGCTGACTAGACGCTGTTTGCCGACCAACCCCTTTATCGCCCGTGACAGTGGACCAACAGTCTCATTGAGGTGAGCGGCAAGTTCTTCGCGCTTGATAATCAAGCGACCATCGGTGCAGTTGGCTCTAACATGCTCGAGAATGCGTTCCTCCAAAGAAATCACCATTTGATTTTCTCCTCTCTCTTGATAGTTGTTCGGGTCTTTACGCTATATCGTATGCACGCGTGAAACCAATGGTGACCAATAGAAAGATAAACGCACGAGAATAGTGTAAGATTCTTCTTATGGGCTTGTACCTTACTCCCGCTGTGGACATTCATGTTCTAGGGGGGGTTACCGGATGTATACCCGGCATGCGAAAGGCACCTTGTAGAGCCCTGTACAGCAGGGCTTCAACAAGGTGCCTTATCTCATGGGCAGGGGAGAACAACTATGGGAGTAGAGGGTGCCTAGATATCGCGTCCCGCTTCCGTTCTTTATCGACCGCCGCATAGATCTGGGTACTGGACAGGTCAGCGTGACCCAGAAGCTCTTTCAGAGCATTGATATCGGTACCGTTGAGGTAGAGCAGAGTAGCGAATGTATGACGCAACTTGTGCGGAGAGATGTGCTTGCTGGGGTCGGATAACTCTACAGCTCCCATATACTTATCCACGATCATGCGAATAGCCCGGGGGGTGATGCGGGTTAGGTTCTTCGAAAGAAACAACGCGTTGCGCTCATGCTCCTCACGCACCACCTGCTTCCGCTTGGCCGCTGCAGAAGTGGGAGAGACCGATGGTGGGGTAGAGACATCTGCCTTGACCTTGGCAGACGGGCGAGTGGCAATATGATCATCCAACAATCTCAACACCATCGGCTCTAAGGGGATGTCACGGATTTTATTGCCCTTACCATGAACCCTTAGCATCATATCTTCGCGCTTAATACTTTCAATATTGAGACCAGATACCTCAGAGACGCGCAATCCGCAGAAGAGCATCACGGCGAGCATGGCGAGATCGCGCCTAGCGAACGGATGCTCGAGGTCTGGCGCCTGTAGCAGTTGCCGCGCCTCGGATGCATTCATATAGACATGTCCGGTTAGGTTGCGAGGCATTTTCGCTTTCTTTACCAGAGCAGCGGGGTTTTGCGAGACAATGTTTTCTTCAACGAGAAACTTGAAAAAGGAGCGCAAACACGCCAGGCGACGATTGAGGGTTACCGGCGATAGATCATTTAGCAGACGTAGTTCGTCGAGGAAGTCCCGGATAACCTGACGATCGACAGAAGGCCATTCGGCGATGCCGTGCATATCGAGGAAGCCGATAAAGGCAGTGAGATCGTAGCCGTACTCGGTGATGGTATTAGCAGAACGGTTCTGACGCGCAAACTCGCGCTGAAAGCGTTCCACTGCCGGCCAAAGAGCAACAACATTGGCGCTCGGCGCGGTAGCATGACCATCAGAGTCGCGCTGATAGAGGTTTTCGGGGATCGACATGGGGCTAACGCCTCCCTCATGGTACATTTTAGCCAACTTCCCAAAATATGTATTTTGGGAAGTTGTAATAGGGTCTATTTCTAGGCCCAAAAGCTGGATTCCTGCCGGTTGCCAAAAAAAGCTCAAACAAAATAAGCAGCATCGCAATTGGTGCTGCCTTCTCCTTGTCTCTGGCTCTCTTCTAAGGCTAGTCGATACTCATGTAGTTCGACAACGGCTTCCTCAGCCACATGTCCAGACCCTTCACGGCAAGTTCCTCATACACCTTATCCAGTGCACGCTGGTGCAACCATTTACTATGGCTGTAGATCACACGATCGGTAACATCGCCTCGGATAATGTTAGCCGTTGCCCATCCGCATCAAAACGTCCCGGTGTCTCGTCATGCGGCGCTCTCAGGATGTCACTCGCGTATAGACTGTGAGACCGTGACCTACGCGACCCAACGAACCATGTCTTCCTGCGGCCATTTGATCCATCGCTGCACCCGTCTGACTGATGCTGTCCGCCCGCTTGGCAAACCCCTCGCGCAGTTTATCTAGCGCGATTGGGTCACTAAGGTCATAACCCTGGTAATCGTTAAGTAGGATCGCACCATTGCGCAGGCTATTGGCGAATTCGATGACTTTTGGTATAGATACGCATCTATCGGCTGATACATGATCCCGGTACGCCACACGATGATCAACAGCAACGCATAAGCGCCCCACCCACTTCTTGTTCACTCGCCTCTTCCCTTCCCTACCTCACATACGACACGCTTCGACAAACGGCTAGTAGCCCTCTAGGTAAATGACGGGGCTTCTTCAGCTGCATATCGCAACTGTAGGACATAACACCGCCTACATGCACGCAAAAGGCGAGGTGTTCGTGGGGCAATATGGCGTACGCCCGCAGGTCGCCCCTTGGCGGATCTCTAGACTAGCGACTCAACTCCCCGACTTGTGCCGCTAACTAGACTGTCTTGACCCGCATCCGTCGTCGTGTTATCCTCAATCTGACTACCAAATCCTTCACGATTATTTCAAAAGGGACGGTGATTGCCATATCTAGACGCCCGCTAGCATCCTTCCTCATCGCTCTTATGCTTATCTCCCTGGCGGCCTGCACCTCGGCCCCGGATCCAGTGGCTCAGCCCAATACACCGCCAGTCTCCCAGCCCGCCGCGAAGCCCGCCTTCTCCATCGATCAGCCTCGTTATAGCTGGTCTTTCGCCTCGCAAAAGATCACTGCCGACAGCAAGAACGTCGATCTCAACAACGGTGCCCTCGTGCTGAAGAAGACTGGCGACAAGTACGCCGATCAGGGCGAGTTCCTCTCACCCGAGATCGGCGTTCCGAAGTTTAACTGGATGGTCCCATCCTGGAAGATCAAAGCTGCCGGAGGCACCACCGCCGCCATCGACTTCCAGGTCAAGGTCGCTGATAAGTGGTCAAGTTGGTACCCCATGGGTATCTGGGGAACGGCTCCCGCCAGCGTCAAGAGCGCCTCGGACGAGATCGGCGGCGTCGACGTCGACACCCTCCAGCTTAAGAAGGATGCCACCTCCCTGCGCTTCCGCCTCACCCTCAAGACCACCAACCCCGCTACTACCCCCGAGGTTCAGACGGTGCATTGGGTCACCCGCGACCTCTTCGCCTCAGCCGCCAAACCTGCCACCACTCAGCCTCTACCTGAAGTCGATCTGAAGGTCCCGATGCGCTCCCAGATGCTCGAAGATCCATCCATCGCCAACAGCATCTGCAGCCCCACATCGCTCGCCATGGCTCTGGAGTACCTCGGCCACAATGAACCGGCCGCCGATGTGGCTAAGAAGGTCTACGACAACCAGGCTAAGATCTTCGGCAACTGGTCGCTCAACGTCGCCTACGCCAACCAACTGGGTTACAACGCCCGGGTCGATCACTTCACTGATTGGCAGCAGGTCGCATCCGAGCTGCAAAAGGGCAATGTTGTCATCGCCAGCGTCAGATACGCCGCTGGTGAGCTTGACAACGCGGCTACCGCATCCACCAACGGTCACCTAATTTTGATCCGTGGCCTAACCAAAAAGGACGGCAAGGACTACGTAATCGTCAACGACGCCGCCTCCAAGGACCTCGCTGGCGTCCGACGCGAATACCGTGCCGATCAGTTCATGAACGTCTGGCGCGGCGTAGTCTACGTCGTAGGGAAATAACCTTGCATCACAATAGGAGCCTTTCCGAGATTGGTCTCGGAAGGGCTCCTATCTTCGTACTCTCAATCTCGTGGTGCAACACGATCGATCACACCGCGACCAACCCTCCACCTGCCAGGCCGTCTGTAGGGGCCGCCCTCTGGCTGGCCGGCCCGCCCGTAACCCCGTCAACATACCTCTCCTGACCTTATAGGAAAACATTGTTATGTAAAGTATCCTCACTTTCCAGTATAATGGACGTAAGTGCTGGACGACCCAGCTAATACATAATAGGGGATTAATCTACATGAACATAACGAGACGCAGCATCATCTCTGCGGCGCTGGTCTTCACCGTAGGCACGGGCGGCCTGCTGTTTGCTCGACCGTGGGCCGGCCGTCAGCCCACTGCCCTACCTACTCCTGCAGATCAAATCATCGCTGAAACTCCTGCAACCTCCTCCCCTTCCCTTCCCCAACCAGTCGCCGAACCACAATCCGCAACGGTCGTTGCCGAGCAGGCTACCGTCGCGACTGGCACCGAGCCCGCTCGTGGCCCCATCGCCCCGCCAGCTGAGCCCATCGAGAATCGTCCCAGCGAGCTGCCCAACCGTGGCGGAAGCCCATCTCGCCTCGCCAGCCAAGACCTCAATGCTTGGGTACTCGATGCCCTTGACGATTACCAGGATGGCAGCTATCCCTATCTGCTCAATACCGACTACGCCAACTACAACGGCGTTACCCGCAATATCAGTTACAAGAACGCCTTGATCGCCAAGGCTCACCCCAGCGGCAACCGTGCCAGCCACTGCACCGGTATCACCTTCGAAGTCTTCTTCAAGGCCATGCAGTCCCGCAACCGTGATCTGAGCGTAGCCATTGATGACTTCAATGGCATGAGCGTAAGCGACCTGCGTAGCTTCATGCAGCTGTGGTATGTCGCCGGACCAAAGTCATCCAACAACCTTGCTATCGCAGTCGAGCGGTATGGCGTCGGTCAGAGGATCCATGACCTCGCCGATGCCAAAGCTGGCGACTTCATCGATTTCTCCCGCACCAACGGGACCGGCCACACCGCTGTCCTCATCAACTGGATCCAGCAGAACGGCGAGATCATCGGCTTCAAATACTGGTCCAGCCAGGGCTCTACTGGAGGTATCAGTTACAACACCGAGTATTTCACGCCTAAAGGCAGTGTGATGAAGAGTCCGGTCTACATAGCCAGGGTAGGCTCGATCAGCGACTATAGGTGATTACGCAGGCCAACACTAAACCCCTCGGGCGCCGCCCGAGGGGTTTCCTCATCTATCTCGCAAAACGCTCTGCCCAGTCTTCGACCTTGAAACCGACTAGGACATAGTCATCGCCAACCACGATCGGCCGCTTGACCAGCATCCCGTCTGTGGCAAGCAGACGCAGCTGCTCATCCTCATGCATGGCAGGTAGCTTGTCTCTTAGCTCCATTGACTTGTAGAGCAGGCCGCTGGTGTTGAAGAACTTCCTGAGCGGCAGGCCGCTGCGTTGCCACCATACCTTCAGCTCTTCTGCAGTGGGGTTGTGCTCTGCGATATGGCGGTCGTGATACTCGATACCCTTGTCCATAAGCCAAGCCTTGGCTTTCTGGCAGGTGGTTCACTTCGGATAGCAGACCAAGGTGATCATCGTCCATCTCTCCTTGCTGGTGTCACGGCACCGTCTTACAGTGGATAGCATCCGTTACCAATAAGTATCAGCCATTTGAACTTCATGTCAAGTATCGTCCATAAGTAGCTTCGTCACAACACCACAAGCAGATACGCAGACACAGGAACCACCGACCGAAGACTTGAGGTCGGTGGTTCCTGTGTGCATGGCATCAAATCGCTCCAAGTCAGAAGGCCCCTGCAGCGAGATCCTGCCTTGTTAATCCACCCTTACTGTCCCATCTGCTTAGGTAAAACAGCCTTTTTCTTGCGTTCGCGGAAGAGTAGCATAGCGAGGATGGTCGTAATGTAAGGGAGCATCAGGACGAACTGCGACGGCAGCCCTATCCCCTGGATACGCATCACGATCCCTTCAGCAAAACCGAAGAGCAGCGAAGCCCCGAGAACCCCGAAGGGCACAGCCTGGCCAAGAATGTTCGCGACCACAGCAACGAAGCCACGGCCGGCCGTCATCTCCATGGCAAACATGGTTACAAGGCCAATAGATAGCTGGGCTCCGGCCATACCGCAGAGCGTCCCACAACCTACCATGGCGATGTATTGCATCATGGTGGTTTTGACCCCGACTGTCTTGGCGGCGCGGATATTCTGCCCGACGGAGCGCAGTCGAAGGCCGAATGGGGTATGGAACATCATGAAATGCATGACAAAGACCGTAATCCAGGCGATATACACCATGGGCGTATGACCTGAGATAATCGGCCCGAGGACCGGGATCCCGTCGATGACCGGAATGACAACTTTGGGCATGGGAACGATCTTTGGATCCATGAAGGCACCCTTGAAGCCCCACAGCGCCCGCATCAAGAAAGCGGTGATCCCGCTGGCGAAGATATTCAGGGCCACACCAATAACCAGGGGATTAGCGTTGTATTTAAGGATGGTCACCGCAAAGAAGAATGAGATCGCCGCGCCAGCCAGGGCGCCTGCTAGAATACCGACTACCCAGCTTCCAGTGTAGTAACTCCCCACCACTGCGGCGAAACAGCCGATCAACATCATTCCTTCCAGAGAGATGTTGGACGAGCCGGCGTGCTGGCAGAGCATCCCCCCCAGAGCGGCCAGGAGTATAGGAGCTGTCATACGGATGGCGGCAGCGAACAACTGAGCGTCAAAAACCTGCTGCAGCAACTCCATCATCTCGCCTCCTTCTGACCAGCATGAAGCGTTCTTGCGGACGCACTGGCCTCTTTTCTACGCGCTTTGATCACCTGTGCGATCACGCCCGCGAAAATGTTGGAGGCAATAAAGAAGATGATAGTGGACTGGATCACGTTACGCAACTCAAAGGGCACATTGGTCAAGCGGTCCATGCCCATGGCGCCTGTCCGCAGTGCAGCGAATAGGAAGGACGCCACAAAGGTGCCCAGCGGCGTGCTCCCACCCAGGAGGGCTGAAGAGACCCCATCAAACCCATAGCCAGGCGAAAGCATGTCGATGTACTTCCAGTGCAGGCCTTGGACCTCGATCGCGCCCGCTATCCCCGCCAATGCTCCGGAGATCGCCATAGCCCACATGAGGGTCCGCTGACGATTAACCCCACCGTATTCGGCGAAAGATGGATTGATCCCGTTCATACGGAACTCATATCCCTTGCGGGTCTTGTAGAGAAAGAGCCAGACCACAACCGTAAGAAGGATCGCGACAACCCAGCCGAAATGCAGGCGGGTGTCGGCGAGCATGATCGGAAAGCGAGCCGAAGTCTTGATCAAAGGAGTCTGGGCAGCCAGCTGGGATTTATCACGTAGCGGGTTAACCACCAGCCAGTTGCAAAGATAGGTCGCCACATAGTTAAGCATCAGACCGGTCAGAAACTCACTGATACCGTACTTGCCGCGCAGAACGCCCGCGATCCACCCCCAGAAGCCACCGGCCAATGCACCGGCCAAGATCACAATGGGAATATGCAGGAAGACCGGGAGATCGAGGGAGTAACCAGCTACGGCGGCACCAATCGCTCCGATGATCAGCTGTCCTTCAAGTCCGAGGTTGATCAGACCGCAGCGAAAAGCCACTGTGTATCCAAGTCCAGCCACCAGCAGCGGCGTTTGCCGCACCAGAACAGAGGCAAAATCGGCCAGACTACCAAAAGCGCCGTTCCACATGGCCTTATAGGCCACCACAGGGTCCTCATGAACTGTCTTCATCAATAAAGCGCCAACGATCAAAGAAGCGAAAATGGAGAGAATGACCGGAGCGAAGGCCATCCAGTCCACCCTCAACCAGTTCTTGAGCTTAGCCTGCATGTGAGTCGCCTCCTTGCTCCCTGAGCCCGGCCATCAAGAGCCCCAAACGCTCAGGAGTAGCCTCATCACCCGGTACTTCACCCATGATCTCACCCTCATACATGACGAGAATGCGGTCAGACAGGGTAAGGATCTCCTCTAACTCAGTAGATACCAGAAGAATCGCCTTCCCCTGATCCCGCTGCTTAATCAGTAGCTCATGGATGAACTCAATGGCACCCACGTCGATGCCCCGGGTGGGCTGCGCGGCGATCAGAAATGGTTTGTCCATCAGCATCTCGCGACCGACAATCATCTTCTGAGCATTGCCACCTGAGAGGGAACCGGCAGGCACGGTCCTGTTGCGAGGACGAACATCAAAGCTCTCCATCAGTTCGTCAGCAAACCGAGCCCGCTCCTTCTCATCGATAAGCAGACCCTTCTTAAAGGGCGCATGGTTGTGCCTAAACATGATGACGTTTTCTTCCACAGAAACCCGACCAGCGAGCCCGTGGAGATAACGATCCTCGGGGATATGGGCTAGCCCCTTCTCGCGAATAGCCAGCGGTCTCAGGTTGGTTACGACCTGCCCACTGATAGACACACGACCTTTGAGCGTCTCCCTGAGTCCAGCCAGAACCTCTATTAGCTCCGTTTGCCCGTTGCCAGCCACACCAGCGATGCCGACGATCTCACCCGCCCGGACCTTGAACTCCAAGCCCTTCAGTGCTAATAGGCCACGATCATCCCCGGCCCACAGATCATCCACTTCGAGCACAGGAGCAGCAGGTTGAGCTGGCTGTTTGCTGATATCAAATAGCACCTCGCGGCCCACCATGGAATTGGCGATCTCGCGGACGCTTGTTTCCTTCGTTGCCTTGGCCATGGTGACCTGACCTTGCCGCATGACGATAACTTGATCCGAGACAGCCATGACCTCTTCGAGTTTGTGCGTGATAAAGATAATCGACTTACCCTGAGCAGTCAGTCCACGCAAAATCCCAAATAACTCCTGGGTTTCCTGCGGCGTCAAGACCGCGGTCGGCTCATCAAGGACCAGCAGCTCTGCGCCACGATAGAGCGCCTTCAGGATCTCCACCCGCTGCTGAGTCCCCACATCCAGGTTGCGCACACGAGTCATGGGGTCTATATTGAAGCCATTCTTCTTTGCCAGATCCCGCACGTCTTCTATGGCTTGGCGGCGATTCAGCCGCATTCCGTGCGTCGGCTCAGCACCCAAGATGACATTCTCATACACCGTAAACGATGGAATCAGCATGAAATGCTGATGTACCATACCAATCCCTAGTGCGATGGCATTCATCGGGTCCTCGATCTCAACACGGTTCCCACTGTACCAGATCTCCCCTTGGTCAGGCTGATACAAGCCGTAGAGAATGTTCATAAGAGTTGACTTACCTGCGCCGTTTTCGCCGACTAAGGCAAGGATCTCTCCCTGCTGCAGTGAGATACTGACGTTGTTGTTGGCCAGCACGGAGGGAAAACGCTTGGTGATCCCTTTCATCTCCAACAAGGGTGCCAACACCGTCACCTCCTTATAGTTGTAGCTCTACGCAGATCCCTAGTCCCTGTTAGAGCGATGCCACAGCCTCATAAGGGCGCTAGGGGCTAAGATTTAGAAGTCTTTCCAGAGGCCATTTCCTTTGCTGTTGTGAGAAATAGCCGGAGAGGTGTGCCCCAAGGCACACCCCGTCCGGCTTAGGCTGACAACCTACTGTTTCGGACGGCCGGTAACCTGCCAGTCGTCGATCTTGATCTTACCATCTTTGATATCCTTCTCGATGGCAAGCATCTTATCGCGAATATCCTTGGAGGTGAGCTTCTGAGCGATCGGGTCGGTTTCAAGGCAAAGGCCAACGCCACCTTCCTTGACACCCAGGATGAGGGTCTTACCGGTCTGGAGCTTGTCATCGGTGAGATCCTTGATAGCGCTGAAGACAGCGTTGTCAACGCGCTTGAGCATGGAGCCGATCATGTTCTCCGGAGCAAGGTAATCTTGGTCGGAGTCCACCCCGATAGCAAACTTCTTGGCTTCCTTGGCAGCGTCGATCATACCAGCGCCAGCGCGACCAGCCGCGGCAAAGAGAACATCAGCACCCTTGGAGTACATCACCTTGGCAAACTCCTTAGCCTTGGCGGTGTCGCGGAAATCGCCAACATAGGAGGTCTGGAACTTGACGTCCTTGTTGATATGCTTAGCGCCCTGGACAAAGCCGCCTTCAAAACCTTGGATCAGAGGGTTATCCTGGCCGCCGATAAAGCCTACGCTGCCAGTCTTCGAATAGGAAGCAGCTAGGGCACCAGCAAGGAAGGACCCTTCATAGTTTCTGAACAGGACGGAGAGCACGTTGGGGACATCGGGAAGGGTGTCATCAACGATCATGAACTTGGTCTTGGGATACTGAGGAGCGACCTTCTTGACCTGATCCTTGTACTGGAAGGAGAGGACGATAATTAGGTCATAGCCGGCCTTGGCATAGCTGACCATATGCTCTTCGACCGACGCGATCTCGGGAGCTTCCTGAACCTTGGCGTCTACCTTGGCAGCGAGTTCCTTCTTAGCACGTTCGATGCCCGCGTTGCCGGAGTCGTTGAAGGAGCGGTCACCTAGCCCGGAGACGATCAGAGCTACTTTCTTCTTGGCCGCAGGAGTCTGGTTGTTAGGTGTCGGTTGGGTACTGGGAGCGGGCTTAGCGGCACAGCCGACCAGGGAAACGAGGAACGCCATCATGAGCAGTACGGAGAAGAGCTTGGCCAGTTTCTTCACAGAAGATCCTCCTCTTTTTGTTTTGAAGGGCAGGTATCGCAAGGCGCATGGTCTCCCACCCGCCTCCCTTCCAGGAACAATCCGACAAACTGTCGTCGGAACCATCACATGAAAGCAGTTCTACGCTACGACCGTATCAATCCAGAGCTTAAGGAAGCGATCAGCGTCAACCCCTATTGCCACTTGCGCATTGGGACGATAGTCGGGACTGAGCATGGGGCGAGCGCGATGCTCTACGACCGTCATCCCTTCCGTCAACTCGCCTTTGGTCTCGATATCCACTCGATAAGGTTTCGTCTCCAGCAGCGTAGGATCAACCACCGCACCAATGGTTAGCGGGTCATGCATGGCAAAACCCCTATACCATGGGAGATTGGAGGCACGCTTGAAGAAAGGGGTCATCATGTCGCTAACAAACCGCGAGATTGCGGTATCGCCACGCGAGATCAAGTCCTGCAAGTGGTCCGTGGTGAACATAGTTTTCATCGTGACATCCAAGCCCACCATGGTGATCGGAATGCCGCTCTCAAAGACGATCTTGGCGGCCTCCGAGTCCACCCAGATATTGAACTCAGCGAAGGGACCATGATTGCCCGGACAGAAGGCCGCTCCGCCCATCAGAACCACGTTCTTAACCAGCGTGGCCAACTCAGCATCCTTAAGGATGGCCATGGCAATATTGGTGAGAGGGCCTAAGGGGATCAGAGTGATCTCGTGCGGATAACGGCGAACCAGGTCAATGATGAAGTCTACGGCGTGTTGATCGATAGGTCGGCGTTTGGGCGCAGGCAGCACGATGTCGTTTAGGCCATTTGCGCCGTGGAACGATGCAGCATCTCGCAGAACGCGCAGCATCGGACGATGAGCCCCCACGGCCACGGGGATGTCATCACGACCCACCAACTCCAAGACCTGCAGGGAGTTGCGCGTGGTATGCTCTAACCCGACATTGCCAGCCACGGTGGTCACGCCCATTAGTTCGAGTGAGGGATGCTTGGCCGCCATTAGAATCGCCAGTGCGTCGTCGACACCGGTATCCACATCCAGGATGATCTTCGTCTTGTTACTCATGTGGGACCTCCTAGTCGTCATGATGAGATAGATCGAGAAGTCACGAGTACGGCGAGAGCACGGTGAGTTACTCCACGATCAGGGGTACGAGTTTCTTCTCCAGCACGTCGACAATGCCGAGATCAGTCACCTTGATCTTAGGGCTGACAGCCAACGGCAGTGTGGCCAATGACATCAGAGCAAAGTCGTGCCGGTATCCTAGGGATTCCATACTCTGGCGGAAGTGATCGCTCTTTTGTGCCAGGGTCGCTACCTCGTCATGGGCCATCAGGCCAGCAATCGGAAGCGGTAGTTCGTCAATGACGCACCCGTCCTTGACCGCCGCCAAGCCACCTTGATTGGCAATCACTCGGTTGGCAGCCAGCGCCATCTCTCGAGGGCTATGACCTATCACGAGCAGGTTGTGATTGTCATGGGCGTAAGTGGTAGCCAAAGCACCAGTCGTATTTACGATACCGGTCACCAGGGCGTAGCCAATATTGTCATTGCGTCCATGTCGGTGAAAGACAGCCGCCAGGGCGCAGCCTGAGCCATCCCAGTGGATCTGTTCTTCGCGCACAGGTAGCGTCACACGGCCTTCTTCGGTCATGGTGGTCCCGTTGCGCGTTTCGATGACACGGCAGGTCACCTCAGTGCGGCCCACCGGCGCTTCCAAGATGAAATCCTCTTCAGTGAGTGAACGCAGCTTCACACTCTGATAAAAGTGCGCAGGGAAACGATCGAGCTCCGAGTTCCCCTGCGCCAAGCCATCCCCGTGAACAAGGCGACCACGTTTGAACACACGATCGACCAGAAACCCTTCCAGGTCATCGAGTAGAACAAAGTCGGCGAGCTTGCCTGGAGCGATTGCTCCTCGGTCACCTAATCCCATACGCCGGGCAGAGGTGTAGGTCGTCCAATAAATGGCTTTCTCTGGATCGAGCCCCAGCTCGACACAGCGCCTAATAAGGTAATCGAGATGCCCGGCACGCATCAGCTTGTCCGGGGCGACATCGTCAGTTACTAGACAGATATGCTCATCATAGCCTGCGTTCTGCAGGTGGCGGACTACCTCAGGGGTAATTGACTTCTCTTGGATCTGCACCATCATCCCATTACGAATTCGATCGTCGATGGTGGCTACACTCTGTTGAGTGTGATCTGCGTCCGGCCCATGGAAGATGAAGGTAGCCAGGTCGATGCCCGTCATAAAGGGGCAGTGCCCCTCGACGATCGTACGCGGGTGATTTGTTCGGATTGCTTCCAGCAGGTGATGAAGCGGTGTTCCCGCCTCCCTGACCAGCTGGACATAGCCCATGACCTCTCCCAGACACAGGACTCGCGGGTTCTTGATCAGACTCTCGAACTCCGGAAAACCAATCTCGGCTCCTGCCGTCTCCAGTGGCGTAGCAGGCACACAGCTGGGCACAGCATAGAAGATATCACAGGGACTACCCTCGCCTGCGTCGATCATGGCCTCGATCCCTTCCAGACCGAAGACATTGGCGATCTCATGGGGGTCAGCGACCACGGTGGTCACCCCGTGCCGCACCATTTGGCGTCCAAAAGGCAACGGCGTGACTAAAGAGCTCTCCACATGAAGGTGAATGTCGATTAGTCCGGGTATCATCCAGCGGCCCTGTCCATCGATTTCGGCGGCCACTTCATAGGTAGATAGATCATATTGACCGGCGGTGAAGAAGCGCCCATTGCTGATGCTCACGTCGCCTGGGATGAAACGACGCAAGAAGGCGTTGTAGTAACGTACATTGCGTAGCAGGAGATCTATTTTGGGCTTAGCCATATGAGCATCCCTCGCTCTCAAGGCAGGGTTGGGGAGATGTCTCTGTCGAGGAGCCTTACCCCAAATACCTTACGTTTGTCACTGTAACTTCAACATTGTTCGACATTTACCTGCTATCCTACAAAACTCTTTATTAGTTGACTAGTTGGAACCGTTCGACCTCTTCCAGCCAGGGCATGCTGGATTGAGCCCCCAGGCGGGTCACGGAGATAGCGGCCGCGGCATGAGCGAAGCGAACAGCGTCTGGCAAGGCGATTCCTCGGGACAGCGCGCTCCCCAAAGCGCCAGCAAACGTATCACCGGCCGCGGTCGTGTCGGTGGCCTGCACTCGATAGCTGGGGATCAGGAGATCATAGCCATCGGCGAGGAGATACGCCCCTCCGGCACCCAACTTCAAAATGACCCCCTTCGGTCCGAGCTTCCTCAGGGCTTCAGCCGCTTCGCGGGCACGGTCGTGGCTAATGCTCTCGACGCGTAAGAGATCTGCAGCCTCATGTTCATTGGGAGTAAGTAGGCAAACCTTGGACAAGATCTCTCTTGGCAACTGCCTCGCTGGGGCCGGGTCGAGTATCACGGTTACTCCGGCATCGTCTGCCAGCTGCACCGCCCGTTGGACAGTCTCAAGCGGCAGTTCCAGCTGAATCAGCACCAGTTTGGCCTGCTTGATTAACCCCATCGCATCATCGACGTGCTGGGGAGTCACACAGTGGTTAGCCCCCGGCGCCACAACGATCCTGTTATTGCCCGCGGCATCCACTTCGATCAGCGCCACACCAGTCGGCGAATCAGAGGTTGAAACGTGCGTAATATCAACATGGCTCTCTTGTAGACTGGCCAATAGCTGCGGCGCAAAGGCGTCGTTTCCGACCTGGCCCACCATCGCGATCTTAGCCCCTAGACGACCGGCTGCCACGGCCTGATTAGCCCCCTTGCCACCAGGTACCGTGAAGAATTGAGCACCGGAGACCGTCTCCCCAGTCATGGGCAGACGGTCTGTCTTAGCCACGAGATCCATATTCAGCGAACCCACCACCACTATGTCAAACATCCAGCGTCCCCCTCTATTTGATCACGAATCGATGCACCTACGTGATGTAGCGTGACGAAAGTATTGGAGTGTCTTATTATGCGTGACCGCTCGCTATCCTCTCGATGAACGGGGAAATGCGATCTTTATTTTCTGGAACTCATCATCGGTAGGGGCATACCCGGAATACAGAGACCACCGCCCTTGAGTGTCAAGGGCGGTGGTCTCGTGCTAATCCATGGCTTGCTACCGCTTCTTAGCCAGCGGCCTCGTCACCCCATGCACTCCAGCCAACGCCAGTAGCATCAGGAAGGACTTCTGCGGGGAGCGGTAGGTTCCTTCAGGATCAAACCACTCTCCCAAGCTGTGTACTCCGCTTTCCTTACCACCACGGCCCAGCGTCACCGCAGGGATCTCCATCTTGATCGGCATATTGGTATTGGTACAGCCGCCGGGTACCAGGCGTGGCTGCACCCCGATCGCCTCGGTCGCCTGCCAAGCAGCCTGGACGATATCACAATCATCCGGCTGACTGCCTGCTGGCACATCGAGGATCATCTTATACTCGACATTCACGGCAGCCTTACCCCAGCGCTCGTTCTCCTCGCGGGCGCCTGCCTCGAAACAGGCAATCGCTTGTTCCTGCAGCTTATCCAGCGCATCTTGTTCGTCAGAGCGCATGTTGATGCTGAAGACCGCCTTCTGGGCGATGGCATGGATCTGATGCCCACCCTCGATCAGGCTAACGGTAAACGTTGTCTTCGGGATCACAGGTGGGCGCAGATCGCTGAGATGCGTGATGGCGCGTGCCGCTGCATGCAGGGGGCTAGGGGTGCCAAAGGCACCATAGGCATGCCCGCCTGGCCCGGTGTAAGTGACTTCGAAGTTGCGGATACCGGTCCCTTGATAGACGATGGTATCACAGCCGGATCCGTCGATGGAGATGGTAGCGGCAATCTCGGTGTTATCGGTCAGTAGGGCCTTCATCCCCGACATGCCGCCCATACCTTCTTCAGCAACCGTTCCAGCAAAGATGATATCCCCATCCGTCTCGATCCCCATCTCCTGAAACGCTCGCAGGACCGAGAGATTGGCCGCCAGTCCCCGTGTATCGTCACAGATGCCGGGGGCATAGATCCTGCCATCCTTCTCTACCGGTGTGACATTGGTTCCAAAGGCGAAGACCGTATCCAGATGGGCTTCCAGAAGGACCGTCGGGCCGTTGCCCTTGCCTGGGCGACGCCCCAAGACATTGCTATGTCGGTCGATCTGCACATCGGTGAGTCCGAGCTGGCGCAGGCGCTCAGCGTAGTCGGCCGCCCGCTTGCCTTCATTGAAGGTCGGCGACTCGATGGTGACGATCTGCTTCTGATCCTCGATCGCCCTAGGCTGATCAGCCTCGATAAAGCCCAGGCCTCTCTTGACGCTGTCTTGCTGCATCAACTGGCCAAATAGGTCTCGGATCTCGTGCTTAACCGTATATGTCATCTCAACCACTCCCATCCTTCAGTATCATTCTCCTCTATGAGTTCCACGCCACAGGGGGGAAGTCCTAGCGCCAGCCAACATAGCTCTGCAAGATAAGAAAGCGAGACCTTGCCGCACCAAGCGGTAATGGCCTCGCTTTTCTCCTAACCATTAAGGCGCTTCCCAAAAGGCCTTACTACACCTTACGCGTTAGCCAGACCAACCATGGCCAAAGCATAGATGCGAGCGCAGCGACGCAGATTCTTCAGGCTGATATGCTCATCCTTCTGATGAGCCAGCTCCGGCTCGCCGGGAAAGACAGGACCAAAAGCCACTGCTTCCGCCATCATCTTCGCGTAGGTGCCACCGCCGATGGCGAAGGCCGTCGGCTCCTCGCCGGTCTCTTCCTGGTAGACGCGCTGCAGCACCTTCACCACTGGGCTGTCTTTGGGCACATGGTGGGGCTTGCCAGTTGAAACGACTGTATAGGTGAGCCCTGCTGCTTCAGCCACCCCGCGAGCACCGTCGTGGATCTGTTCGCCGGCAAAGCTGATCGGGAAACGGGTGTTGATCGAGAGTTCCGCGACCCCATCGCTCCAGCGAACGATCCCGAGGTTGGCGGTCAGGAGACCAGAGACCTCGTCACGGAAGCCGATCCCCAGTCCTTGTCCGTTGTACTGACCACGTAGATGGTCGCACATGAATTGCAGTAGGTTGAGCTGATCTGCAGGTAATGGCAGCGTGGCCAGGAAAGTGGCCAGCTCCACCGCAGCGTTGACGCCTTCTTCCGGCATCGCTCCATGTGCGGAGACACCCTTGGCCGTCACGATCAACCCCTGCTCGCCTACTTCGAAGCTGATGCTGGCCCCGGGCCGTGGACTGAACGCCGACACGGCTACCCGGACGCTCTCAACATCCAGTCCAGCAACCACCGCCGTGGCACGGTCCGGTACAATATTCGTTCGCTCACCGCTCTGGAACGAGATCACGCGAGTGCCAGATGAAGCGGCAAAGTCGGCTCCGATCTTGAAGGTAGCGCTCCCCTTTTCCGCATGGATGATGGGGAACATGGCGTCCGGCGAGAAGCCTTGACGCGGCTTCTCTTCCCGATCAAAGTAGTAGGGCAGGTCCTTCCAGCCGCTCTCCTCATCGGTCCCGAAGATCAGACGGATACGCTTGTTCAGCTTTGTCCCGCTCTCCTGGATGGCCTTTAGCCCATAGAGCGCCGCAACAGCGGGACCCTTGTCATCCAAGGTCCCACGACCGTAGAGCTTGCCGTCGTGGATCTCGCCACCGAAGGCCGGGTAGGTCCAGTCGCTACCTGCGGGAACTACGTCTAGATGCACCAGCACCCCGATCAGATCCTCGCCCTCACCGATCTCCACGTGGCCAGCGTAGCCGTCCACATTGCGCGCCTTCATTCCTAGCGCCCGACCGGCCTCCACCATGAACTCCAGTGACCGAGCTACTTCCTTCCCAAACGGCGCACCAGGCTCCGGATCCGTCTCCACCGAGGGGATCTGAATGACCTGTTGCAGGGTCTTGATCATCTCATCTTGGTAGTCGTCGAGTATACTGAGCAGTTTTTCCTTGTCCATGCAACTCATCTCCTCACACTCGTTCTCTACTCCATCTTCTCCAAGCACAGCCAGATCACCTTGAAACGCTGCGATAGTCTCTGCTAAATCTCTGGAGCAATTGACATCTGCCTGGAGTAGGGTTAACAACGGGGTCTACCCCCCCGCTACCTTAGTAGCCCGGATATCGCTCCCACCAATCCTGTCCGTCCTGATATCTGGTGAGCAGGTCGTCTGCCATTTGCCTCAGAACCTGCTCCAGCTCCAACTTCTCGATCCATTCCACCGGGATGGCACTGAGCCCCAGGTACGCCCCTAGGATATTGCCTGTAATGGCACCCGTGCTGTCGCTATCACCGTTATGGTTGACAGCCGTGATCACCGCCTTCCGGAAATCGCCCCGGTAGCGCAGTGCACAGTATACCGAGATGGCTAACGCCTCTTCACCGACCCAGCCTTCACCGAGCTGAGCGATAGCTTTAGCATCCGGAAGATCACTCTCAGCCAGTCGCAGCGCCTGTTCTAGACTGCGAGTACACTCCTCGTGACCGGGGTGAGCTTCGAGTTCAGCCATCGCCTTCTCAAGCGACGTCTTGAGATCCTCTCCTTCGATGATGGCAGTGATCAAAAAGGCGAGGGCCCCGGCCGATAGATAGCCCGATGGATGCCCATGGGTTAGTGCAGCGAACTCTGCTGCCATATTGAAGGCATCTTCTCTCCGATAAAACAAACCCGCTGGAGCAACCCGCATTATGCCACCGCAGCCTTTGCTGTCATTGATGGGCTCTCGGATTGATCCATGCCTCCCGCTTGCGAGTGCCGACAAGCACGAGTTGCCTGGGGCTCTTCGCGCGTGTAGCTCGCGGATACTGAGCAGCCGGCCATCATGCGCCCCGTCATATTCCGCCACTCGTATGCCAGTCTGAGTGAGTAACCACCGCTGATAGGCATGAAGAACTACGGATGGATGATGACAGATCCCTTTTGCTCTTCCCCTGGCTTCTGCTCGCAGAATGCCTTCGGCCGTAAAGAGGGTCATCTGCGTGTCATCGGTGATCTCCGCTTGGCCTGTTGAAGCCAACACAAGCTCCTGAATTCCTCCATCACCATACCTGCGGGTGATCTCACCAATCGTCATGAACTCGACCGGCCATCCAAGGGCATCACCAACTGCTCCTCCGATGAGACAACCTCTGAAATACTCCTGATCTCTCTTCATGAGCGTATCCACCTACACTCTCACCTTCACTGCGGCGTTCTCCGAAAGCTTGCTAGCCTGGTAATTTCGCCAGTGTCTTCCACTATCCTTCTACGGGCTATCGCTGTCAGCGTCGGCGTGCCTTGAGAACGGCTAGCTCGCGATCTCGTTTGGTTCGCGGCCGCCTTGTGATCTATGGTATAGCATCGCGGCCCCAGCCAAACACTCAAGTACACCGCAGTCTACCTGTGCGGGTTCAAGCAGAATCGAAATAGAAGAACCGAACAGCAAGATGTCTACAGCCAATAGCTCAGTTCCCTCTAGCGGCGACAATTGCCGCCTTTTGTGTTATTGCTGGGTTGGTGCCGCTCGATATGCTTCCGCTCGGTGTCGCGGAGCTCATCCTTACTGAGGGACGGTATCACTGCTTATATGACCCTTCGCCGTTTTACGTTCAATTCCCCATCCTAGGTCACTCTGCACAGCTATAGGGAAATGGGATTCGGGTCTGACTTGAACTACCACTTTCATTGGGCAAAAGAACCGCCCAGTGTCCGACCCTACTGCCCAGGAGCTCTCGCACTTGTGCTTTCCCCTTTTCGCATCCACCTCCCTGGTGTATTATTTAGTCTAGCGAACGATCCAGAGAGAGGTGCATGACTGTAGGTACTACCACCATTAGCAAACGCCGCAATCCGTTTGCAGCCCTGAAGCACCGCAGCTTCCGCCTCTTCTGGTCAGGTCAGTGCGTCTCCTTGATCGGAACTTGGATGCAGCGCGCCAGTCAGGCCTGGCTGGTACTGACGATCAAGGACTCCCCTTTCCTACTGGGTTTGGTCAGCGCCATGCAGTTTGTTCCGGTCATTTTCCTCGGCCTATTCGCAGGGGTGATCGCTGATCGGGTCTCGAAAAAGAGGATGATCCTGACGACACAGGCCTGTCTTGGGCTCCAGGCGTTTGTCCTGGCGGCGCTGGTCTACACCGGCAAGGTGCAGTATTGGCACGTGGTGGTCCTGGCTGCCTTTCAGGGAATCTGCACTGCCTTTGAAACGCCCGCCTATCAATCGCTGATCTACGAGATGGTTGGCAAAGAGGACCTGATGAACGCCGTGGCGCTCAACTCCGCTCTCTTCAATGCTGCCAGCATCATCGGTCCTGCCATTGGCGGCTTTACCATGGAATACTTCGGTCCAGCCATTGCCTTCTTGCTCAATGGGTTCAGCTATCTATTTGTCTTGGCCGCGCTGCTGGCCATCAAAGTGCCAGAAGCCACCCCCAAACGGTCGGAGCGCAATATCAAAAGAGAGATCGGCGAGGGGATCGCCTTCGCGCGCCAGACGCCCATGCTCCTGGACACGCTCCTGACCGTCGGTCTGGTGGGAGTCTTCGCCCTTAACGCCAGCGTGCTGGTCCCCGTGCTGGCCAAAGATGTCTTGCGGCAAGGCGCTACAGGTTCTGGTCTTCTGATGTCATTCATGGGGGCTGGGGCCCTCCTCGGAGCGGTCTTCCTGGCATCCTTTTCACACTTGGGTCCGCAGCGTAAGTTGCTCTACGGTGGCGCGATCGCTCTGGGTACCTTTGAGATCCTGCAGGCAGGCCACTCCAGCTTCGTCGTGGCCTGCGGCATCCTCTTCTTGATGGGCTGGGCGCAGATTATCTACAGCGCCACAGCGAACTCTACCTTACAGATCAGCACACCCGATCATCTTCGCGGGCGTGTCATGAGTCTCTATGCGCTCCTGCATCAGGGATCGGCGCCCTTGGGCTTTCTCTTCGCTGGCACGGTCATGGATCTAGGCGGAGCCTCGAGCGGCTTCTTGGCCTGCGGCGTCACCACTCTTTTGTCGGTAGCTTTCGTGCTGTGGAAGGGGCGGCGGGGTATGGATGCGAGCAGCAAGACAGGGGGCGGCGCGTAGCAGCGCAGCCATGTCGCGCCGACAGCGATTTGAACAAATCGCGATAGGCTGCGAGACTCTCACTATTTAGCAAAACGGATCAGGGCCTCGCACGATTAGGTGCGGGGCCTTTTTCGTGTCGTTTGTGGGTCTAGGTCAGATAGTGAAAAAGAGGAATGAAGCGTACTGCAGCGGTTAGGTAGGAAGAGATTCGGCGTGCAACTTTGCCCGCCATGCAGGGGAGGTTAACGGCAGGATAGTCCAAAGGAGGGCGCGCATGACCACAGTGAATCAGTACATCATCAACCAACTGGGAGAGTGGGGAATCGACTCCATCTATGGAGTCGTCGGAGACACCTTTCTCACCTTCATGGATGAGCTGAGCCAACAGAAACGGGTCCGCTTCTACGCGACACAGCACGAAGGCGCAGCAGGCTTTATGGCCTCCGCCGAAGCGAAGCTCACCGCTAAAGTAGGGGTCTGTATGGCGACTAGCGGTCCGGGCATGGCCAACCTACTCAATGGTATCGGCGATGCCTATCAGGATAGGGCGCCGCTCTTGGCCATTACTGGGCAGGTTCCCAGGGACAAGATCGGCACTGACACTAAGCAGTATCTCGACCAACAACTCTTCATCCAGCCGCTGGCCGCCTACTCTACGCTGGTGGCCCACCCGCTCACCATTCCCCAGGTTCTGCCCAAGGCGCTAAAGGTGGCGCAGCAAGGCAGGGTTGCCCACCTCTCCATCCCCAAAGACATCTTCATCCAAGACACCATGGGTGAGCTGCATTCGAAGGAACCGTACGTAGACACCGCACCAGCAGCGGATCCTGGGGCTATTCGTGAAGCAGTCGAGCTGATCAACCAAGCCCAAAAGCCGATCATCCTCGTAGGACACGGCGCGCGAACGGTGACCAGCGAGGTGATGAAGCTCTCGGAACAGCTGGGCTCACCTATCATGCAGGCAATGGCCGCCAAGGGGATGATCCCAGCGTCGTTCCCGTTGTATGTCGGCGGGCTGGGGCAAGCCGGGAGCGAACCGAGCAGTACTCTGCTCGCTCAGGCAGACCTGGTCATCGTGATCGGATCAACCTGGTGGCCCGGTGGATATACACCGAAGAACGCTCGCGTCATCCAGCTGGACTCCTGCCCGGAGAATGTCGGGGCCGGACACCCCGCCATCACGGGTGTCTTGGGCGATGTGGCGAAGACGGTACCTGCTATCAGGGAACAGATCAAAGGATGCGGCTCACCACAGTGGGCGGAACAAGCTCGCCAGGCCAAGCAGCAATGGATGGAGCACTTAGCGGCAGAGTGCAGCACTACCGAGACCCCACTTCACCCCAGCCGCATCATGCGAACGATCGAGGAGCAGGTAGCTGAGGACGCCATCATCACCCTGGATGTCGGCGATCATGTGGTCTGGTTCAACCGCGTGTTTGGTGGGACAAATCAGACGGTACTGATCTCGGGCTCGTGGCGAAGCATGGGCTTTGGCATTCCTGCGGCCAATGCGGCGAAAAAGTGTTACCCGGATCGTCAGGTGGTGGCCATCGTCGGTGATGGTGGTGCCCTAATGTCGATGACAGAGCTGCTCACCGCTAGGAAGTATGGGTGGCCGATTACCGTCGTGGTATTGAAGAACGGGGCCTTGGCCATGGAGAAAAACCGCATGAAAGTAGGCGGTATGGAACCGTACGGCCTGGATCTCCAGAACCCGGATTTCGCTGCGGTGGCTCGTGCGTTTGGCTGCGAGGGCATCACTGTCGACACCGTCGATCAGCTAGCGCCAGCTCTGCGGCAGGCGATCGGCAACGGCCTGCCCACGTTGATCGAGGTCAGCACCGCTCAGACTGTGGTGCCGCATACGAAGCCGTAGCGCATGAGCCGGCCGGACCAAGCATAGGGATCTCTAGGATACCATTGCTCGGCGAGGTGATGGAAATTGGCTGGCTATGGACTTGACCCTATCGAGGCCCTGATGGCTGCAAGAGTACGAGCACACCCTCCCGGTGGCTGCGACCTGATGCCTGGCAGTTCGCCGGTGGTGACCTTTGGGCGGTTCCGGGAAGCAGAGATTGCCACGATTGGCCTCAACCCCAGCCTGCGCGAGTTCGTAGACAACGAGGGCCATGAGCTGACCGGGTCTGCTAGACGCTTCCACACACTGAGCTCATTGGGCATCAGTTCCTTCTCGGAAGCTGCCGACTACGATGTGCTCCGCATGATCAACCTCTGCCAACGGTACTTCGATGCTAAGTCGGCCGATATTCAGTTCAGGGCACTGGACGATCTGCTCGCCCCCATGGGCGCATCCTACACTTTCGCGAACCGCCCGAAGCACCTCGCTTGTCACCTCAATCTCGTCCAGAGTGCGACCAGAACCAGGTGGAGAGACCTGTCACCGTGGCAACGGAACAAGCTCTTGACGGTGGAAGTGCCCTTTCTCCTGCAACTTATCAGGCTCATCCCGGCGCGTCTGCTAATCCTTAACGGTGCGCTGGTGGTAAGCCACTTCGCCCACCATACCGGAGTATCGCTCACAAGTGTGGGCAAACCAAACTGGACGATGACAGACACCCGCGGCAAGGCGGTAAAGGGCATAGCATACAAATGTACCACGACCCACCTCGGTGGCATAGACTTGGGCCGGGAGATCTTAGTCCTAGGCTACAGCCCAACGCTTCAGGGTCAATGGGGCTTGGCGTCGCCGATCAGCGAATCCATCGCTCGGTGGCTTGCCCACGAGAGTCAGGGATGGATATGAGAAGCCAGCTTCCCGCGGATGGGAAGCTGGCCTTTTCTGCTATACCCTGATGATCTGGTCCCTCAAGCTTTTGCTCCACTTTGTGACGATCTCAGGCTCCTTCTCGCCAACGATGACGGTGTCATCGTGCCTGAAGCCACCCACACCGTAGATATAGATGCCGGGCTCGGCTGACCAGACCTCACCGGCGACCAGGGGGCGGTGGTTGAAGGCCACGTCATCCGGGAACTCATGTCCGGCGATGCCGATCCCGTGTCCGGTGCGATGGTTGATATGAGCGCCGAAGCCGGCTGCCTCAATAACCGCCTGAGCTGCGGCATCGATGGATGAGACTAAGTTGCCTGCGACCATCCGTTTAGCAGCAGCAATGGAGGCCTGTTCGGCGGCGTCGAAGGCTCCAGCCTGGAGCTCGGTCGGCTCGCCAACGATCCAGGTCCGTTCATTCTCGATCACATAGCCATTCAGCCGGGCGATGATGATATCGACGATACCATGGCCGGGCCTGATGGTCATGTCGGAGTCACCGCCTGTGCCATGCGGAGAGGCCGAAGCCGAGCCGCTGAGGCTGGAAACAGAGACCTCTACCTTGCAGCCGGGAAAGATCTCAGCTCCCTTGATCAGCATCAGGCGGCGGGTCTCAGCATCCACGTCGACCATCAGTCTGCCTGGCCTGACCATATCGCGGAAGACCTCCTGGCCATAGTCGGTAAGCTTCGCACCTTCACGGATGATCTCCAGCTCTGGCTCGGACTTGACCATCCGCATCTCTTTGATCAGCTCCGACTCGGCGACGAACTCGATCTTGGGAAGTACGTTCTTGACCGGTCGCACCGCGTTGAAGCCAGCATCACAGGCGACTATGCCTCGGTCGATCCCCCTCAGCTTGAGCTGGGCGGCCAGCAGTTCTGTCCATTGCGGGCGAGTGTAGCCCCGCAGAGTGGATGAAGGATGTTCGTGCCAGATGTGCACCTCGTCCACCGCCAGCGAACCGCGTTCCTTGGCCATGCGGATATGGTTGGTGGAGAGTTCATTGAGGACGAGGAAAGGTTCGCCGTTCTTAGGGATGCAGGCTACCACCGGACGTTCCCAGGGAGCGACATCGAGGAAAAAACCCGTGGTATAGTAGAAGTTGTCCGGAGTTAGAACGAGAAAGGCCTCATATCCCTCTTTCTCCAGAAAATCACGGATCAGTTCGTGGCGCTCGGCGAATACGCTTCTGTCCAGAAATCTCACAGCGATCAGCCCCTTTCAGTATGCTCCGATCCTGATTTCCGCGGCGGTCGTAGGGATTCCTCCATGACATCGGGTGGTCTGGGAGTAAGCTCGTCGGGATTGACCTTCAGTCTTGGTCACGTCTTCGATCACTATTCACGACCGTACAGACAGACAGAGGAGCGGGAGATGATCTCCCGCTCCTCTGCTCTGCCATAGTCGGCTAGACAGGAAACCTCACGCAGAGAGTGGTTCCCTCTGGACTAGTATCGACCGTGATGGTTGCCTGGTGTCTGTTGGCGATGCTGTAGCAGGTCGCCAACCCTAGACCGGTACCCCGCTTCTTGGTGGTGTAGAACGGTCTTCCTAGGTTCTTTAGCACATCATCCGGGATGCCTGGGCCCTGGTCCTGGACAGACAGTATTACCCGGTCGCCATCTGCGTACGTACGGATGGTTACCTGGCCTGCACTGGGCATCGCCTCTAGCCCATTCCTGACGAGGTTCAGTATCAGCTGACGCATCTCCTTATCGTTGAGAGACAGGTCTGGAATCTCTCCGAGCTCGCACACGACGACCTTACTCTCACTAATGGCATCTGCCTGAAGGAGCGGAACCAAGGTCTCTATGATCCTGTTTAGGCTCTGGACCTCGGCACTGGTCATCCTATTCCGACCGAGTGACAGGTACTCGGTGAGGATAGCATTGGCTCGATCGAGCTCTGCGATCATGAGATCGTAATATTCCACGTAGTGGGTACGGTCTTCTTTGCCTCTAAGCAGTTGAAGGAATCCTCGCACCGTCTGCATCGGGTTGCGCACCTCGTGGCCGATGGCCGCGGCCATCTCTGCCAGGAGGTTCATACGGTCTAGCCGCAGCATCTCCCATTCCAGCTCTTTTTTTCCGGTAACGTCTCTAGCCACTACATAGGCTCTGCCTCGTTCGGGGTCGTATACCGAGCTCCATTGCAGCCACCGATGGCTGCCATCTTTGCAGCGGCAACGGCTCTCATGCTGCATCACTGGCTGGCCTTCATTCAGATGGGTCTGAATGGCCTCGAGAGTTCGATCATAGTCCTCAGGGTGGATGATCTCCATGACGGACTTGCCAAGCAGTTCATCCCTGGAGTAACCCACCATCCCGCAGAAGGCGTCATTCACTTTCAGCAGGCGGACATTGGTATCGAGGGTGCATAGCCCATCAATCGAGAGCCGCAGAAAGCGTTCTAGGTCCTCGGTGACCTTGACTCTCTCACTGACATCGTAGAGGGAGACGATCAGCATGGAGACTTCCCCGTCGATTCCTACGACAGGGCTCAGTGACCAGTCCCAGTGGCTTATCCCTCTCTCCGGATTCTGGGCGTAGACGAACGGTTTGGCTTGAACCCGATATGGCTCCTTGGTGATAATGACCTGCCTAAAGATCTCCTCGTTCTCCTCAGACGGGTATAACTCGAAATGGTTGTGGCCGATGAACTCACTTGGCTCCCTTTGATCAGCGGCTGCGTAGGCTTTGTTCACTCGGATAAAGTTGAACTCGTGGTCCAGGATGGCTATGGGTGCGATGTTATCATAGAAGAACGGTTCTAGGACCGTCACGTGCTCCGGACTCAAGGTCCGGGACACTAGGTCGCTGAAAGGGATCATTGCTCATACCCTCCGACGCTTGAGACGCTACACCTCGTGTTCCGTAGCCTTGCT
Organism: uncultured Clostridia bacterium; assembly: GCA_964402415.1. Classification (GTDB taxonomy): domain Bacteria; phylum Bacillota; class JAAYKD01; order JAAYKD01; family CAYOCI01; genus CAYOCI01. Next base: position 5,732 of record CAYOCI010000035.1, on the reverse strand, counting down.
TCTACACTAGAAGTATTGAGTGTAATAGAATATACGTTGTTCTGGTATGGTTTACCTGCAATGGCACCTGAAGTAGGAGCCAAATTCTTCCGAGGGCCGGATGCCATAGGCGGGATGAAGACTGCGCAGATGATTGCGGCGCCTTGATCTGCCTTCAGCGATTTCGCTCTTCCCTCAGATGGCTCGCTAGTGTATTATTTTGTCATACGAATTATCTCGAGGGGGCGGGTCACCATCGCAACCACCGCTACTAGGAAGGCCACCAATCCGTTTGCCGCGTTAAAGCACCGCAATTTCCGCTTATTCTGGTCGGGTCAGTGCATCTCCCTGATCGGGACCTGGATGCAGCGTGCCAGCCAAGCCTGGTTGGTCCTGACCATGAAGGATTCGCCCTTTCTGCTGGGTCTAGTGGGAGCCATGCAGTTTCTCCCAGTCCTCTTTTTTGGCTTGTTTGCTGGTGTGGTGGCGGACCGAGTCTCAAAACGAAAGATGATCCTGATCACCCAGATCTGCCTGGGCCTGCAAGCATTCACCCTGGCTGCTCTGGTCTACTCAGGGCGGGTACAGTATTGGCACGTGGTCGCCTTGGCCGCGCTCCAAGGTATCTGTACCGCGTTTGACACCCCTGCCCGTCAGTCATTCATCTATGATATGGTGGGCAAAGAGGACTTGATGAACGCCGTCGCTTTGAACTCCGCCATTTTCAACGGAGCCCGCATCATCGGCCCCGCCATCGGTGGTTTCACCATGGACTACTTCGGCCCGGCGATGGCCTTTCTCCTCAATGGTGTCAGTTACGTCTTCGTCGTGGGGGCGCTCTTGGCGATGAGCGTCCAGGAGACAACGAAACCGAGCAAGCAGCGCAACTTCAGGCAGGAGATCAGCGAGGGGATTACGTTTGCTCGACAGACACCGATCATTCAGGATACGCTGCTCATGGTTGGGCTGGTCGGGATATTCGCCCTGAACTCGAGCATCTTGGTCCCCGTGCTCGCCAAGGATGTCTTGAAACTTGGCGCCACGGGCTATGGGGTAATGATGTCTTTCATGGGTGGCGGGGCGCTCCTCGGTGCCATGACGATGGCATCTTTCTCCCATCTCGGTCCACAGCGCAAGCTGCTATACGGAGGGGCCATCGCTCTCGGAGCATTTGAGATCCTGCAAGCCATCCCAAGTAGCTTCGTCGTTGCTTGCATCATTCTCTTTCTCACTGGCTGGGCTCAGATCACCTACAGCGCCACAGCCAACTCCAGCTTACAGGTCAGCACTCCCAACCACCTGCGGGGTCGCGTCATGAGTCTCTACTCGTTCCTGAACCAAGGATCTTCGCCTCTAGGCAACCTCTTTGCCGGGACAGCCACGGATCTGTTTGGGGCAACGGGAGGCTTCTTCGCCTGCGGTGCGGCCACCTTGCTGTCCATTGCCGTGGTATTGTGGATAGGAAGGCGTAGTACCGCCATAGGGCAGGCGACCTTCAGCACTGATTAAGATGGGTACCGAGATAACAACATCCCCATGAGCCTGTGGCCATGGGGATGTTGTTATCTCGCCTAGCGATCCACTTTCATCTCGCGTCTGCCCTTCCACATCATAGAGAGGGCGAGACCAATCATCAGCCCCTGAACAGCTACACCAATATTATGGGCAGGTCCAGACAGATACTCCCGGCTGATCAGCCCCATCAGCGGGGTGAGCCCAGCGATCGCACCTCCTAGGGCGAATCTCCGGGAAACCGGTTGGTGAGTGGTGCTACGCAACACTGGGGCCTTCCGCACCAGAACAACTACAAGACCAGCCATAAGTGCCACTGCCAACAACCAAGGCATATATGTTCTCCTCCCTATTCTCTTGCCTGCCTTGAGGTTACGTACAAGACGATCCCCTGAATAAGGGCGATCACGACCAAGCCTATTCCCAGTGGCCGCAAAGCGGTAACCCCTGGCGAGCTGTGCAGCGTTATCGGGATCAGTATGGCGCTGACCGCAATCAGTCCAATGGCGGTTTGTTTTTTTCTGGCCCTCTCTCGATCAACGATCTGTCCCGTGATGACCCAGTTATGATATAGATAAGCAGCCAGGTAGAAGAACACAGTGGCGAAGAAGGTGACCCCCCAAGGTGAGTACAGTAGTACTTCTTCACCGCGCTGGTAGCGTAGGGCGTTGTCTGCGATCCAGGCCACGAAAGAGAGAGCTCCAATCCCCCAGAACGACGTGCTGGTGGCGCGAGTGACGATCAGCTTGGTCATCTCATCGCTCTCCACGACCCCCTTGCGCTTTGTATACCACCACCGCGCCAAGAGTAGCGCTCCCCCAAAGAGAAGCCCAGTGACAAAACCCAGAAACCCCGAGAAGCTGATCTGGTTCATACCTCTACTCCTTGCTCTCGTATTCAAAGATCCCTTCGATCGGTCGACCGAAGAAGACGGCCAGCTTAAACGCCAGCTCCAGAGTTGGGTTATACTTGTTGTTCTCGATCGCGTTGATTGTCTGGCGCGTTACCTGAAGCCTACGGGCTAGATCCTCCTGGGTCAGGCCCGCGCTTTCACGCAAGCTCTGGATGCAGTTCTTCATTGCCACCCCTCTATGTCAAATGTTCTTTACACCCTTATCTTACCACCACATGCACCGCGATGTCAAAACCTTTTTACATAGGACCCGATTGGACGATGCTAAAACACGAAGAGGCCATCTCTGCAGCCGTGGGCTTCGAGACAACCTCTTCTATGATCCTAAGTCCTTCTACTCCGCAACGATCTCCTTGATCGCCTCGACCAAAGCGTCCAGCTCTTCCTCCAGCGTGTAGTAGCCTATGGATACTCGGATGGCGTTGAAGTGATAGCGTGGACAGATACTTCTGGCTTCAAGCTTGGCATAGAGCTCTGGTCCCGGGTGACCCTCCACTTCGAAGCTGACCAGTCCCATGGAGTGCTCTGGATCCCAGGATGAGAGCATCCTCATCCCCAGCACCCCGCGCAGGCGCTGTTTCAGGTGCTGGGTCAGGCTCGTGATCCTCTCACGGATGGCATCAATGCCGATCTCTTGGACATAGTCGATGGCTCTGCCAAGGCCCGCGATCAGCGCCCAGTTACGCGTGGCGAACTCATGGCGCCGAGCTTCGTGAGGGAGGACAAGGCTACCGTCCTCAGCATACCGAAACTTGTGACCCTTGACATCTCCTACCCAGACCGGATTGACCAGATCCAGGCGATCCCTGCGGATGTAGATCGCCCCTGTTCCGGCAGGCCCCATCAGCCATTTGTGCCCATTCATGGCGTAGAAGTCACAGCCCAGCTGATGAAGGTCAACGGGGAACTGCCCCACAGCATGGGCTCCATCCACCAGGATTAGGGAGCCGTTCTGATGGCTGGCTTCGACCATCTCCTCGATCGGCAGGATATGGCCATTGGTGGTGGTCACATGGCTGATCGCCACTAAGCGGGTCTTGGGGGTAAGGAGCTTGCAAAAGCGAGCCAGGAGCTCTTCATGACTATGGCAGAGCTCCAGGATGCGCACCCTGACTCCCAGACGCTCGTGGTGGTACATCCAGAAGAACGAGTTGGCAGGATGCTCCTGGTCAGTGATGATCACCTCGTCCCCCGGCCGCCAGGCAAGCCCGCTAAAGACAATGTTCATCCCTTCAGTGCAGTTAGCGGTAAAGGCTAGTTCATCGGCGTCACAGCCCAGGAAACCGGCAAGTTTGCCCCGAACTTGAGCTGTCAGATCGTCGCGCATGGCTTCGTAGTGCTTGGCAAGCCCGGCACCTTCTTCATGCCAGCGTTGATAAGCTTCAAAGAAGGCCTGCGTTACAGGCGTGGGAGCTGGGCTCAGAGTGCCTGCGTTGAGGAAGATATACCTGCTCAGGACAGGGATGTCGGCTCTGACCTCTGCTACAGATCTCAAATCCATCGCCCTCTTTCCTAAAGACTTGGTCGCCCTTCTCTAGGAAATGTTTCGAGGCTGCCCAGAGTATTCCTTCCCTCTCAAGTAGTGTAGACTGTAACTATCACCTGGCTTGCACGGCAGCTACGACACGCACGTAGGAAAGCAACACGCCTTTCCGAACAGTAGGTAGCAATATCAAGGTAACCACGATGGACGCCGAGGAGGACCTGCCACCATGAGCACGATGACCTGGCTGAAGATGCCTTTCAAATACGACGGAGAGAAGGACTTTTACCAGCGGCTGGACGACTGGATCGGTGATCTCTTCTACGAACGCTTGCCCGAGATGGGCTATGAGACCCGCGAGGAGCAGATTTACACGACCTTTCATATTATCAAGGCTCTACGAGAGAAGAAGGTGCTCTTCGCCGAGGCTGGATCAGGCACTGGCAAGACCTTTGCTTACCTCCTCGCCTGCCTCTGCTACGCCAGGCTGAGGGGTAAGCCGGTTGTCCTTTCGTCATCATCACCAGTTCTTCAGGAGCAACTCATGAGCCCCGATGGTGATATCGCGACCCTGTCCCAGCAGCTAGGTCTGGAGATCGATGCCAGAATCGCCAGGCGTCAGGAGCACTTTGCCTGTGAGTTGAAGCTGGAAGATCTGGATCCAGATCTTCCGCAGTCGCAGGAGCTGCTTGAGTGGTCCAAGGGATCGCGGCATGCCGAGCGCTCCGAGATCCCGGATATCAGCGACGAGGCGTGGGCACAGGTAGCGTGGGACCACTCCCTTCCCTGTGACCGCTGCGCGGAACGCGGCTCATGCCGTCAGGTGAAGTCGAGGATGCGCTTCCGCGAAGCCAGGGACTTCATTATCTGTGAACATGAGGTCTTCTTCCGTGACCTATGGCTGAGAGAGGAACTCCAGTCCCAGCGCAGACTAACCTACCTGCCCGAGTACTCGGCGGTGGTCTTCGATGAGGCACATCTGATCGAGCTGCCATTGGCGAAGACCCTGGGTAGGAGGCTAAGCCAGACGAGTATCGCGGACGTGTTGACCAAGATCACCGATGTCAACGATCAGCGTCTGATCGTTACCCAGAAGGTAGACGATACCAAGGGCGCAGCAAGCCGCTTCTTTCAGCAGTTGCAGTCATCGATCATCGTCGACGAGCACGCAGAGAGGCTGCATGTCCGTTTTAGCGAGCCGTTGATAGGTGCTGCCGATGCGCTGGTCAGCGCCATCAATGCCCTGCAGGATGAGCTGGTTATCGAAGAGAGCATGAACGAGGGCACGCCCATGGAATGGGCGTTGGCCTATTATCAGGAGCTACTGGAGATCTACCTGCAGGGGCTGAAGATGTTGCTGCAGGGTGAGGAACGGACTGTAACCTGGTGGGAACCGCAGGAGCTGTCGGCATGGGTGATCCCGCGTGAGTTCAGCCGTGCCCTCGGTGACCAACTTCTAACAAAGAGGTTACCCATCATCTTTACATCGGCCACGCTGGCAGTGGGCCAAGACTTTAGCTATATGTACCAGATCACTGGCGCCAAGCAAGCGATCCATGCCCAGGTCGGCGTTCCATTTGAGCTGGACAAGCAGGTTCTAGCCTATATCGCATCTGATCTAGATGGCGATGGATACCTGGAGAGAGCCGTGCCTCGGATTCAGGAACTGCTCGAGATTACCCAAGGCCGAACGCTAATCCTCTGCAGTTCAGCTGTCGAGCTCCGCCAGCTTCGTGTGGTATTGGAGGTAAGGAAGCTTCCCTATCGCTTCTTGTGGGAGGGCGATGCCCATCGTGCCAAGCTAGTGGATGAGTTCCGCAACGAGATCTCATCGGTCCTAGTCGG
>CAYOCI010000034.1:0-36785 GCA_964402415.1 uncultured Clostridia bacterium | reverse complement strand
AGAGTGGTCTTTTTCGTCGTTTGCGAAGCAAACGTGTCCCAGCAGTTTGCTACTCGACCCAGGGTAACTCCCATGCGGCCACTCTTCTCGCGCAGTCCGCTCGACCCTGCTGTGCGAATAAGGATATCGATGTCCGACAGCGAACGTGTAGGGGCGCCGCTCAGCTGCGCCCGCCTGCACCTTCGTGGTCTGGGTAACCCGGGCGCGGCATAGCAGCGCCCCTACAACCAGCTCTGCTGTATGACCTCATTTTGCGCCCAACACGCCGATCAGCGTCTACGAGCGTAGTCACCGCGGGACGAGACGCGTATCTCGTTCCTGCTGATCCAATGGCAAGAATACAATATACGAAAAACTCATTCGAAATGCAGCCGCCACTCGTGTAGGGGCGCCGCTCTGCTGCGCCCGCCGTACTTCTTGGTTCTGCCTGGGTCTGGTCAACCCGGGCGCGGCATAGCAGCGCCCCTACAATCAACTCTGCTTTCAAATCCTACTCTCCCCTACGAAGCGCTGCCAGGCGCTCTGGGAGAGTAGCCACCGCGAGCCACCGTGGAACATCGGCGATAAACGTTTTAACAAAAGGTGCCTGGCACCTTTTGTTAAAACGTTGCCTACATCCACCGCTTTGCCACCCAATCTTCGCCACTCCTGTCCAATCTTCGCGAATGTTTCCACGGCGATGGTCGTAGAATGTAACGTGCTCCATTTTTGCCTGCATTCGGTTCGCGCAGAAGGAGGATGTCTGGTGCCAAGACCCAAGACAAGTGTGACCGCGATGGTCATCATAGGACTTTTTATTGCTTCCTCTTTGATAGGTTGCACGTCCGCTTCCACTAGTTCCGCGAAGTCATTGTCCATCCAGGCGCTTAACCAGGCGATCAGTCAAGCCGTCGACCTATCGACGCTCAAGGTCGGTGACGCAGCAAAGCTTAAGAAGTTATACGATATCAGCAGCGAGGATCTAGACGGTTTCGTACTGTACACCTCACCGTCAAATCTAAAGGCCGACGAACTGTTGCTGATGAAGGCGAAGACTAGCACTGACCTTGCCTCGCTCAAGACCAAGATCGCCAAGAGGGTAGACAAGCAGTCCATCGCCTTCAAAGACTATCTACCCGAGGAGCACTTTCTTATCCAGAAGCATGTCATCCGTGTCAACGGCGGTTACGTGATGTTTGTGATCTCCAAAAACGCTGTGAAGATTGCGGATGTTTTCGATCAAGCCTTCAAGTAAGGACCCATGCAGCGCCTTTTTGGGAGGTATCTCTATGGTTTTCAGCAGCTTGCTGTTCATCTTTGTCTTTCTGCCCGCCACGCTGGTTCTGTACTATCTCGCCCCTAGAAATCTAAAAAACGTTGTCTTGGTCATCTCCAGCCTGATCTTCTACGCCTGGGGCGAGCCCGTGTACATTCTGATCATGATCTACTCGGCAATTCTTGACTACTGCTGTGGGTTAACCATTGAGAGGTACCGCGGCAACCAGCGCGCCGCTCGCACAGCTCTGTTCGTCTCAATGGTAGGCAATCTGGCCGCGTTGTGCTTCTTTAAGTACGCCGGCTTCTTAGTTGACAATATCAATGCCCTGTTCGGTCTACAGCTCCAGGCAATAAGCCTGCCCCTTCCGGTAGGCATATCGTTTTATACGTTTCAGACTATGTCATATACCATTGATGTCTATCTCGGCAAGGTGCCTGCCCAACGAAATATCATCACCTACGCAACCTTTGTAACCATGTTTCCGCAGTTGGTGGCCGGGCCGATCATTCGCTATATCGACGTCGCCAAGCAGGTGGAGAAAAGGCAGGAGAGCCTTGACCTGTTCGGCGAAGGCGCGGAGATATTCATCCTCGGTTTGGCCAAGAAGGTCCTGATCGCAAACAATATCGGCCTGCTCTGGGACAGCGTGAAAGCGCTGCCTCTCACACAGCTCTCTGCGCTCTCCGCCTGGCTGGGTATTCTCGCCTTCACTTTTCAGATCTACTTTGACTTCAGCGGCTACTCGGATATGGCCGTGGGCTTAGGGAAGATGTTTGGCTTTGACCTGATGCAGAACTTCAGCTATCCTTACATATCTCGGAGTGTGACCGAGTTTTGGCGCCGCTGGCATATCTCCCTGGGCTCCTGGTTTCGGGAGTATGTCTATATCCCACTCGGCGGCAACAAGCACGGCTTGTCCAAGCAGATCCGCAACATCCTGACTGTCTGGTTCCTGACCGGTCTCTGGCATGGGGCTAGCTGGAATTTCGTGATCTGGGGGCTCTATTTCGCTGTGTTTCTGATAGTGGAGAAAGTCTTCCTGCTCAAGTGGCTGCAGCACAAACCTAGACTGCTGGCCCACGCATATACGATGTTGATCGTGATTATCGGCTGGGTCTTTTTCGAGTTCGAGAGCCTCGCCCAGGGTTTGGCCTTCATCCGTGTCCTGTTTGGCTTCGGCACTAATTCCGTGGTCGACGGTCGCTCGCTCTACTATCTCTCAACCAATGCGCTCCTGTTCGTTTTCGCGGCGCTTTGTTCAACGCCGCTGCCCCACGCTGCTCTTAGACGTGTTCAAGACGCATGGAAGAACAGTGGCGCCATCGTCCTTCCCATGGCTCTAGCCGCGCTTGTCACGCTGTGCACCGCTTATCTGGTCAATCAGAGCTACAACCCGTTCCTCTACTTTCGCTTCTAGTCAGGGGGTATAGATATGAGCCCACACGCAAAGCTCCATCGAACGGTGATGGCGCTCTGTTTCGTTGTCTACATAGGGTTCATGGTGCTGATGAACTCTTTCACCCCCGATCGTCCGTTCTCGCTCACCGAGAACCGGGTGTTGGAGCCGAGCCCAACCTTCTCTCTGGAGCGCCTTTTCAGCGGTCAGTTCACAGCCGACTTTGAGCGCTACATAGCGGATCAGTTTGCGCTGCGCGATGCGTGGATTGGAGTGAGGTCAGCCGCCGAGCTGGCCTTGGGGAAGAGAGAGAACAACGGCGTCTTTGTAGCGGCAGACGCGTCGCTGATCCAAGCGTTCAGCACCCCAGACACCGAAGATCTACAGACCAAGGTTGAGGTCATCAACACCTTTGCCGCCGCGTTCCCCGACGTGAAGAGTTACTTCATGCTGATACCCAACGCGGTAGAGATCTTGGCCGAGAAGCTTCCTCGCCACGCTCAGGTGGAAGACCAGGCCAGCCACCTACAGCGAGTATGCGCGGGCCTAGATGATCGGGTGCAGGTCGTGGACGTCTACCCAGCGCTCTATGATCATCGAGACGAGTACCTATATTACCGTACCGACCACCACTGGACGACCCAGGCTGCCTATTATGGCTATCGGAAACTGGCTCAGGAGATGGGTGAGACCGCGTTGCCCAAAGAGTCCTTCCTGGTCACACCCGTAACCCAAGAGTTCTATGGTACATCCCAAGCCAAGAGTGGTTTGCGCAATCTGAAACCCGACGCCATCGAACTCTATATCCCCAAGGTGGGCCGAGAACTGCGGGTCTCCTATCTGGACGTCGATGAAGCGGCCTCTGACACCCCCTACAGTCTCGGTCGACTGGAGGGAAAGGATAAGTATGCAGTCTTCCTTGATGGCAACCATGGACTGGTCAAGCTGAGCAGCAACGAGAACACCGAGAAACGCCTGCTGGTGCTCAAGGACTCCTATGCCAATGCCCTGGTACCATTCTTGACTAGCCACTTTGGCGAGATCTATGTGGTAGATCTCCGCTACTATGATGGCGATCTTCCCGATCTGATCACTCAAAGTGGGATAACCGACCTACTCATGCTCTATAACCTCGACACCTTCTGTACCGACTCATCCGTGCTGGCCTTGGCGGACTACGCGGAGGAGGCGGTGGCCAAGAGGGCCACCTGGGCTCAACTGCCTGGATCTAATACCGGCACCTACCCAGATACCTTCGGGAGCGACCTTTTCATCGGCGACTCGATCAGTGAGGGGTTAGCCTTCTATGAACTGCTACCCGAAGAGGTCGTTGCCGCCAGCAAGGGGCTGGACTTTAGCAGTGTGCAGGACGATCTTGAGTTGGTCAGAGAGCGCAAGCCAAAAAATGTCTACGTCCTGCTGGGAATTAACGTGATCGAACTGAGCAAAGACGAACTGGTCAGCCGATATGCCGGTCTTGTTCGCAAGCTCAAAGAGGCCGCGCCTCAGGCGACCATCTACATTCAGTCCATCTTGCCGGTTGAACCGTGGGTCGGCGCGCTGAAACCGGAGTTTGACCAGGAACATATCGATGAGTGCAACGCAGGACTCAAGGCGATGGCGGCGGAGGAACGGGTACGGTTCGTCAACATCGCCGAAGTTGCTTCAGTCGAAATGCATGAGGGCGACGGCATTCACTTCAAGCCCGATTTCTACCCGCTGTGGTTGGATTACTTGGTCAAAGAGACCAAGGCTCCGTACCTGCAGGGAGGATCATAGGTTCCATGACAAAAGGGTGTCCGTGAGCCATGGGCTTTTCGGGCACCCTTTTTAAAAAACGGTGACAGGCTACTTTCATTAAAACTACGTTATGGATTACGGTTATTGATAGCAAACTCAGCCTCTAGCGGTCGACCCACTTGGGGAGCTCTTGGTCGGTCTTCGGCAGGATCAGGCGCCCTGTCACGAGGGCGTCTAATAGCGCCCGCGCCTCTTTCCATGCCAGATCATAGTCATCTTTCGAGATAGCCCCAACCCGCAGTGACTCATCCAACTCGTCGGCGTCCCATAGCTCAACCTCGCCATCGGGCCAGACCACAACGTCAAGATCCAGGTCAATATAAGTGGGGACGCCCTGAGCATCGAGGGTATATGGCTGACAGATGTCGATATACCACTGCTCGAGCTCACCCGTCGCATTGAGGATCGTCCTGATGGTGTGGCAGCACTGATCGGGGAAATACTGAACCCACAGAAAGCCATCACCAGCAAGCCACCAGGTCCTGTTTCCCTGATGCTTGATCCGAGGTTCGCTGACCTTATCGATGTAAAACCGGGTGACATAGCCACGGAAGCCCGGGGTCTCAACCCGCTCGACCGTGAAACGGTGCGACAAGACCCGTTTCCAGCTGCCTAGGTTAGGTGTTTTCTTCTCCATACGCGCATCCTCACGCTTAGCTCTATCTCCCCGTTAGGGGTTTACTCCCATTCCGTCCAGACCTCTGGTTGATAACCCACTGTGGCCCTCGGACCGTTGCGCACGATAGGGGTCCTATACAGCACAGGGTTATTCAGCAGTATCTCCTCACGCACGGCTACGCCAGTGATGCGGTCTAGGTTGAGGCGCTTATAGTCCTTGCATTCCGCGTTGATGAGATTGGCGAGCCCTATACTGGCCCTAACGCTCTGCAACTCTCCTTTGCTAAGTCCCTTCTCCGTCAAGTCGATGAACTGGTATTTAAGGCCGCGTTCCTTGAAATACCTCTCGGCCTTCTTTGTATCAAAGCACTTGCGGACACCGAAGATCTGTATGTTCATGCCAATTATGCTCCTCGCAGTTACCTGTCTCCCAAACAACTTAACAAAAGGTGCCTGTCACCTTTTGTTAAGTTGTTTGCCCTGAATGACCGCCATCTTACATTCCCGTACAGCTACGAACAAGGGCCTACTCCTCGTCCTCGGCGGGGTCGTCGGCTTTGAGGGAGCCAGACAGGACAGAGATCGAGACGATCTCCTGGGTTTCCTTCTTGAAGGCACCGGCGAAGAGGCTACCCTCGACCCGACCGGCCTCGACGGCGTCCTTGACCTTGTGGCGATCTAGAGTGGCAAGGTCAAAGAACCTATCACCCAGCCACGTTGGCAGCTGTTCCCAATGCTGCTTCAGCTTATTGCGATCGATCGTGGCGAGTGCACGGAAACGATCGCTGCCGAGACGCTGCCGCAGCAGATCATCGTTGTAGACGATCTTCACCTGCTGGTTGCGGCGCACCTTGACCTTGCCGTGTGTGGTCTCGACCTGAGTCTGGGCGAGGTCACGCTGCTTCATCAGCTCATTGACCTGCTGGCGCAGGTCTTTCTCTTCCTCTTCCATCTCAGCGATCTGCGCACGGATGAAAAGGATCTCTTCGATCAGTTCTTCCAGTTCCATGCTGGGTGCCCTCCATCGGTTTGTTAAAGTAGTTTTCCCGTCTGATACGCTCAATCCCTGCTTGGCTGGGCTGTTATGTACCGCAACTGTCAGACGAAAAGAAGGCGCCATCCTTGGTGGCGCCTTCTAAGATACTAGTTTCCACGCAGTCGTTTAGAGCATCTCGGCGCATGAAAAATCGTGTCTTCCCGACGGTTGGCGCGTGACCTCTACTCCATTGCGGGCTCTGTCAGAACAGGTTCCGCCACGTCAATCGCTCGCGCTCAGGGACATGTTTCAAGAGGGTTTTCAGCTCGCCTAGTTCCGCTAGGACTCCGGGCTTGTCCTGGGCATTAATGTACTGCGAGACGCGCGCCAGCGAGCGCTCGATCTGGTCGATCTCCACGTGGACCACCACCAGAGCCCAGTTCTTACGAACCGGTGCCCACTGCTGCTGCAGGCCGGCGAGCCGTTCGCCGACTTCGAGCCATTGCTCGCCATACGCGGCCTCTAGCAGCGGCTCGATCTGCGCACCCAGCCTCTCGGCTGTTCTCTCTAGATACCCTTGTGTCCACAGGCCAGATGAGACCACGAGGACGACCACGACGAGGACGACGATGTAAGCCTGCCAGTTCTTGATCATCTGACTCCACCCCCTGATTCGGAGCGATCCTGGAACTCGATCTCACCATGGGAGCTGAGCTGGGCGAAGAAGACGTTACGAAGGTCGTGGATGCCTTGGGCTTTGGCCTTCTCCACCAGCTGATCAACGGTGATCCCGGTTCGCTTCAGGTCACCGAGTTGAAGTTCTCCATCCATAACCAGTGTGATTGGCAGCGAGAACTCTGGGACCGCGACACCCAGATCTTTAGCGGTAGGCGGGGCGCTCTGCGGCTTTGGAATGACGCTGATATGGCCGGTTGTCTCCAAGATAGCGTAAGCCACATCAGAGATATCGGGATAGTTCTTGGTGCGCAGTTGCTCCATGAGGTCATTGAGATTTACGCGGGACTCACGCATGGCCTCGGGCACCAGACGTCCGTCATTGATCAGGATGGTGGGCTTACCGCAGATGATCTCGCGTGCTTTCTCACTGTGGAGCGAGACCACCGATAGCATAACTTCTGCGACCAAGAGCATGAGGATGGCGACAATGCCATTGGTGATCGGAATGCCGTTGTCACCCATGGGTACTGCGGCCAGCTCAGCGATCATGATTGCGATGACCAACTCATAGGGCTGCATCTCGCCGACTTGACGCTTGCCCATAACACGCATGACGACTACAACCAAAGTGTAAAGGATCAGAGCCCTGGCAGCCACAAGTAGCACGGTCTCACCTCCGACGGTATTCCTGATCATTCTAGTGTTTCCATTAACGAAGTAAATATAACAGAACAGCCCAGCAGTAGCTGTTAGGCTACTGCTGGGCTGGTGCGCTTCGCTCGGGGTCAGGCACGTCACTTGTTCACTTGTTCGGATGGTCTAGCGCCCTAACGATATTGATGCTGTTTCACATAGACTAGCCAGTATCACTTACGCTCTTTGAGCAACTGAACAACTGAATGCCAGACCCCTAGTACCACATCATTGCCGAAGGCAACAATCCCTTATCCGCACTTGCTGAAGCCGCAATGGGGACAGGTGAAGCAACCGGACTGGGGCACCAGCGACTTGCCGCATTCGGGACAAGGAGTTCCTCCGCCAGTTGTTGGTGCGGCACTGCTGGTGGCGGCGATCTCGGATGCCGCTGAAGCGAGGGCAGCCTGAGGGCCCGGTTCAGGCGGGTTAGGCTTGGCTGTCTTGTTCAGGCCCGGGAACTGCTTCTGTAAGCTGCGAGCGATGGCGTCGGGGCAGCTGGTGACCTTAATCCCCGGACGGCGGATGCAGGCAGGGCAGCGAATACCGCGCAACTGATCGACGATATCACGCGCGATCATCTCCACCTCCTCAGGCGTCCGGCCTAGGCGTAGGCAGTAGCTGATCAATCGTCCTGTGGCCTCGGACTGGCTCTCGCAACCGCCGAGTTTGCCGGTCTCACAGAAGACCTCAGCCAGACCCACCTCATCACGGGCGCTGATCACGTAGAGGCTGCCACACCCGATGGAGACCTTCTCGATCTCGCCTTTGGTGATATCGGGGCGTGGCCGCGGGGAGAACTCGCGGGCCTCGGGGGTGGCAGGCTGGGGCACTTGGGGAGCCGTCTGCTTCTTGGCATCAGTTCCGACCGTATAGACCTGCTCGTCGCGGGAGCCGTCACGGTAGACGGTTAAGCCCTTGCAGCCGCTCTCATAGGCCAGCCAGTAGGCACGGTCCACATCTTCACGGGTCGCCTCATGGCCGAAGTTGATCGTCTTGCTGACGGCATTGTCAATATGCCGCTGGAAGGCTGCCTGAATGGCAATATGGGCCTCGGGGCTAATCTCCTGGGCGGTGACGAAGACACGCTGCACCTCTGCAGGTACACCGTCCAGGCCATTAGCCCGGCCTGTCTTGGCCAGCTCCGCCATCAGAGCAGGGGAGTAGAAGCCGGTGGATTTGGCTCGTTCCTCAAACAAGGGGTTGACCTCCACCAACTGCGTTCCATCCATAACAGTCTTGACGAAGGCCAGGGCGAAGATCGGTTCAATCCCCGAGCTGCAGCCAGCGATCATGCTGATACTGCCGGTGGGAGCAATCGTCGTGACGGTGGCGTTACGCATGGGGACCCCATCGCGGTCAAAGATACTGCCGGTCCAGTTGGGGAAGTTGCCGCGGAGGATCGCCAGGCGGCTCGATTCGTCCTTGGCGGTCTTCTGGATGAAGCCCATCAGCTGATCAGCCAGTTCCACGGCTCTGGAGCTATCGTAAGGGATATCCAGCTTGAAGAGCAGATCGGCAAAGCCCATCACGCCCAAACCGACTTTGCGGTTGGCCAACGTCGCCTCACGGATGGCTTCCAGCGGGTACTGGTTGACCTCGATGACGTTGTCAAGGAAGTGAATGCTCTTGCGCACCACCTCTTCGAGGTTGTCATAGTCGATCGTCGTCTTGCCGCCCTCGGTCTTGACCATTAGGCTGAGGTTGACGCTACCGAGATTGCAGCTTTCATTAGCCAAGAGTGGCTGTTCACCACATGGGTTAGTCGACTGGATCCTGCCCACATGGGGGACGGGGTTGTCCTTGTTCATGCGGTCGATGAAGACGATACCTGGCTCGCCATTGCGCCAAGCACCTTCGATGATCATCTCCCAGACCTCGCGGGCGCGCTCCTTGCGGTAGACCCTGCTCCCATGGCGCAGGTCATACTCCCCATCAGCGGCCAAAGCTTGCATGAACTCTTCAGTTATGGCCACAGAAATGTTAAAATTGGTGATATCGGCGTTGTCCCGCTTGCACGTGATGAACTCGCGGATATCCGGATGATCAACGCGCAGGATGCCCATGTTGGCACCGCGACGGACGCCGCCCTGCTTGACCGCTTCTGTAGCGGAGTTGAAGACACGCATGAACGATACCGGGCCGGATGCTACACCACCCGTGGACCGGACCGAAGCATTCTTGGGACGCAGATCAGAGAAGTCAAAACCGGTGCCGCCGCCTGATTTGTGGACCATGGCGGCGTTGCCAACTGCAGAGAAGATCCCTTCCATGGTGTCGGGGACCGGCAGCACAAAGCAGGCTGACAGCTGGCCCAGCTCGCGTCCTGCGTTCATCAGCGTAGGTGAATTAGGGACGAACTCCAGCGATGCCATCATATCATAGAAACTTCGGGTCGTTGCCTCGATCTCAGCCTGGCTCGCTCCGTAGTTCTGATCGGCCAAGGCAACATGATAGGCGACCCGCTGAAACAGGTCAGAAGGGCTCTCGACAACCTGGCCGTTCTCCCTTTTGAGATAGCGTTGCTGCAGAACCTTGAGGGCGTTAGGGCTCAAGTGGGGTTCAAGCATAGTCTTCCTCCTGAATGACACGGGTGGCTAATCCACCAGTGCGCGATGATAGTGATCCATATGTATCCCACGTTGGACAGGCCGTGCAACAGCGTGGGCTAATCTATTTCTAGCTAGGCTGTCCGAATCCTTCCCTGCAACCACAATATATATTAGTTTTACCCATGATGACCTACTAGATATAGTGGGTTGGTTGGTGTGTCACTTCTATGCCCGAAGGCATCAGCCATCAGGCATCAGCGACTAGAACTGACGAGGTTAACAGCAGAGCTGCAATAACCGCACGACATAGGAGATCTGCCATGAACTTGTATAGTCTAAGCATCGGCACTGAGGCCCCTCACGTGGTAAGGGTCGTGATTGAGATGCCACGTGGCGTCCGGGCTAGGATCGAGTACGATCCCGAGCTGGACCGCTTCTATCCAGCCAAACCCTTAGGCGAACCGGTTCCGGCCAATTATGGTTGGATTGCTGAGACCCTAGCTGACGATGACGAGCTGGGAGATATCATCATCCTGGGATTAGATTCGCTGCCATCTGGGACGGTCACCTGGGCGCGTCCACTGGCGCTCTTCTGGCGTCACAACCAGGATCACAAGGTGCTCGCCGTCCTCGCCACCGAAGGTGACGACGCGGTCGGATCCGTGGATGACCTGGACCCGGATACCCTGGAAGTGATCGCCGGCTGGTTTCGGCGCCACCCCGATGACCATTGGCAAGGGCGCGAGGCCGCTCTCGACTTCATCCGCAGCGGGCAGCAGGCCTACCACGCAGACAGGCGCAACCGGCGTTAGCCGGGGGCGCCTGTTGTGGTTTGGCCTACGGTTACCATGGCACCCTATACCAGACAGTGGCCTGAAACGGTTGATGGATGAGGTGAGAGAGTGAGGTACGACCTGGTAGTGATCGGCGGTGGGGTAGGGGGTCTGACGGCCGCGACCTATGCCGCCCAGCGGGGGCTAAGCGTCCTCGTCTGCGAACAGAGCGCCCAAGCTGGAGGCATGCTCGCACCCTATCAGCAGGACGGCTTCCGCTTCGACCTACGCATGCCCACGCTGATCAACATGGGAATCATACTGCCGGTCCTGGCCGAGCTTGGGATCGATAGCTGCGCCCTGCAGAGGCCAGCCACCTGGCAGATCATCACCCCCCGAGGTCCGCTAAACCTTCCATCTCTGATGTCAGCCATGGAGCAACTGGCTGACCTATATCCTGACCAATCAGGCTCGATCCAGTGTCTGGCGCGAGAGATGGAGTGCCTGACCAACACCCTCTGGAAGCACCTCGACCCCAACCCCCTCTTGCTCAAGGGCGCCCGCGCCTGGTGCCGCTGGCTGGTGGATGCCGCAGCGTCGATCGCCCAGCTTAGTCATCTCTGGAGGGCGGCAAGGTGGACGGTCAGTGAGGGGCTCCGTCGTTATCCGCTATCGGCAGACTTGCGCTCCCTGCTAATCCAGCTAGGCTATGAACCAATGAGTTATCTGCTTCTGGCCGGTCTGTGGCAGACGTTTGCCACAGACTACTTCCTTCTCCCCGAAGGGATCTCGCAGCTGACCTTGGTGCTGCAGCAGAGATTGAGGTCGGCAGGCGGAGAGGTAGCGACAAGGGCCAAGGTGGTCGATCTGCTGATCCATGGCGGTCAAGCGGCCGGGGTGCGTCTGGCGGATGGTCGTGCCATCACTGCCCGCTCGGTGGTCGCCGCCTGCGATCTAGTCAGCCTCTATCGGATGCTGGCAGACCACCAGCCCTTTGCTCGGCTATATACCCGGGCGCTGGCGACCCCGGTCACTCAGAGCTACCTCTCCCTGTTTCTCGGGCTAAAGGAGCGCGCCCGCGATCTCCCTTTCACCTCTACCCATACCTTCTGGCTGCCTGACTCTGAGGCGATGGCCGTCACCGAACCCCTAGTCTGTGGCAGGCGAGGGTTGATCATCTCCTCGCCTTCTCTGCAGAGCTGCAGCTTCGCGCCACCGGGAGCATCGACGCTCGTCATCTCGACACCAGCTTCTACGCACTGGTTGCAGGCGATGGATGAAGAGGGGGTTCGCGCACGACTGACCGATGCCCTCACGCACCAGCTCATGGAGCGTTGGCCACAGATCCGACATCAGGTCAGCACCCAGCGGCTGCTGACTCCCATGGACTATTACCGTCTGACCGGAACTCATCTGGGAGCCTCTGCTGGGTGGAGCATGGACCCTCATCTCTCCATCCCGACAGGCTTGATCCCCTGGCGAACGCCATTACCCGGTCTTTATCTGGCGGGCCAATGGGTCGCGCGTCCCGGCGGCGTGGCGGGGGCGATGCTGACAGGCAGGATGGCGGCGATGAGTGTGGGAAGTGGGAGATGAGAAGTGGGATGACGGATGTGAGACGTGGGAACTGAGAGTTGTGAAGAAAAGCAGGACACAGTAGAACATTTGTTCGATTTAGAGTATACCCAACGCGACTGTGATTATCAACCGGAAATTGCCGAAGTAGTGGTGCAGAATCTACCGCAATGGTAAACCAAGATGACGATTATGGTTGACAATAGCCCCAGCTCGGTGCATAATGACAGCATGGTAAACCTACTATCACAAATAAGTTGACGAGAGGGATGTCCATGCGTGCTCGTGATCTAGTCCGGGTCGGGCTCTTCACTGCCCTGATCGCCATTGGTGCCTTTATCAAGCTGCCGGTCCCTTATCTTCCCATGACCCTGCAGGTGCTTTTCGTCATCATGGCTGGGTTGATCCTGGGCAAGCGCCTGGGAGCGCTAAGCGCGGCGGTCTATCTTCTCATCGGTCTAGTCGGGGTGCCGATCTTCGCCAATGGGGGTGGCCCTGGCTACATCGTTCAGCCCTCCTTTGGTTACCTACTCAGCTACCCCGTGGCGGCTTACCTAGTCGGTGCTATGGTGGAGCGCCGCCAGACTATGACGCCGCTTCTCGCGGCAGCGGCAGGGCTAGTGGGGGTTGCCATTATCTATATGATTGGCGTTCCCTACCTTTATCTGGTGATCACCCAGGTCTTGGGCAAGACTCTCACCTATCAAACCCTGATCAGCAAATACGTCGTTGCCTTCGTGCCAGCAGATCTAGCGAAGGTCGCTATCGCCGCGATCATCGTTCCCCCTGTCTACAACCGGGTCAAACGCTAAAGAGAAACAACCATGCGTAAGCGTGGTTGTTTCTCTTTACACGCAATAGAAGGAAGTTGCCAACCTCTTCAAGAATTACCGCTGAAGTATCCGCGAAGCCTTTGATGCCCAATCGCACCTGGCCGATCGGCCTAATACAGAGGAGGTACAAACATGGTTTCATTGGCAGACATCAAAACAGCACAGCAAAGATTGCAGGGGGTTATCCATACGACTCCGCTCCTCTACTCCAAGACCCTTAGCGAGATGAGCGGCAACGAAATCTATCTCAAGTGCGAGAACCTACAGAAGACCGGTTCTTTCAAGATCCGTGGAGCATATAATGCCGCAGCCAGTCTGAGCCCCGAGGCGCGGGCGGCCGGTGTGGTGACCGGTTCATCCGGCAATCATGGGCAAGCGCTAGCCTACGCCGGCAAGGTGTTGGGCATCCGCGCCGTGGTCGTCATGCCCCTCGATGCCAGCAAGGCGAAGATCGCTGCTTGCCAGGGCTATGGCGGGGAGGTCATCCTCTGCGGCTACACATCGGAAGATCGCTTGGCCAAGGCCAAAGAGTTGGTCGAGGCCGACGGTCTGACCATGGTCCATCCCTATGATGACCCTGCCATCATGGCTGGGCAGGGGACCATTGGGCTGGAGATCGTTGAGCAACTGCCTGAGGTGGATATGGTTGTTGTCCAAGTCGGCGGCGGCGGTCTGATCTCCGGGATCGCAACTGCCATCAAGGAGTCAAAACCCAGCGCCAGGGTGCTGGGCGTGGAACCTGCCCTCAGTCCACGGCTACGCTACTCCTGGGAAAAAGGCAAACCGACGGAGCTCGAACAATGGGCGCCGTCTGTGGCCGATGGGATCCGCACCAAGAAACCGGGCACCCAGACCTTTGAAGTCACCCGCCGTTATGTGGATGAGCTGGTGACCGTCGAAGAAGATGAGATCGTCAAGGCTACCAAGCTGGTTCTCGAGCGCACCAAGCTGCTTGCCGAACCGTCCGGTGCCGCCACCGTGGCTGCCGCTTTAGCGGGCAAGCTTGGCGTCCAAGGCAAGAAGATCGTCTGTGTGCTCAGCGGCGGCAATATTGAGCTAGCTCGCTTAGCGCAAATTATCGGGTAGAAAAGCCCACAGCCCACAGCCCACAGCCCACAGCCCGCAGTGGGGTTAACATCCGAAAGACAGAGATGGTTCATCCTCCGCCGTCGTGCCGCGTGTTTCTTGACTTATGACTTATGAATTATGACTCCCCTGTTGCCTGATGGCTGATGGCTGATGGCTGATGCCTTTAGTAGAGGGGGTGCTCCCGTGGCGACGATTCACCGCTTGCAGTGGATTGACGCGGAGATCCGTGCCGGCCGCCATCCGAACACCAAGAACTTAGCTGAGCGGTTTGAGATCTCGCGTCGTCAGGCGCTGCGCGACTTCGAGTACCTGCGCGATTCGCTCGGGGCACCCCTGGAGTATTCGGCTAAGTTCCATGGCTACTGCTACACCAGCGATGCCTATATTCTGCCGGGGCCGTTTGTAACCGGGGAGGAGCGGCGACTGCTCAACGATCTGCAGTCCTACTATAGCCGTGCAGCCCAAGACGACGCGCCGGGGAGCGGGGCCTATGCCCAGGTGGCGAATCTGATGCAGAAGCTTGGAGGGATCACTCGCCAAGCACCCCAGAGTTCAGAGACGAAGCCCGAGCGGCCGGCGTGGGAGATGCCGTCCCCCTATCGGGCAAGCATTGCGCTCCCAGACGATCTGCCGCCACGTTCGCTTAGCATCCTGGAACCATACCTGGTGAGTCGCCAGCAGGGTGCCATCGCCTGCGAGTTCCGCGACTGGGAGCAGTTCCTCGATCTCCTGTTGGGGATGCGCGAACCCGTCTCTGTGCAGTGGCCGACCTGGCTGCGCGAGCGCCTAGTCGAGCGGCTGAACGCTTGGCTGGTGCGGCAACCAGCGCCGACACAGCCAAACCACGATGATGACGAAAGCCTGATGCAGAGGACCGCGCTCCCGCGGCACGAGGAGTTGGGTCTCGCCGCCCCCAGATCCGCTGTACCGGCTTCGACCGCAGGATCTCGCTCGCAGCTTCCGCCCGAGGGTCCCACTCGCCGCCACGTCGAGGCTTCCATGGTCCGCAGCAACAACAGCTACTTAGGTGCCCTCTACGGAGTGCTCCAGACGGCCGGGATGTGTGACTTGAGCTTCGATCTCTTCGCCGCCCAGACCGGTCGCGCCTTCCAGCTCTCGGTGCATTGCGCCTGCCACCCCAGCTCGGTTAGCGTCTACAACTGGACCGGTGATCACCGTCGTGCTGTGGATCTGATCGGGGTCTTCACCCAGGTGATCACCTTTGAACCACACTACATTACCTATCCCGCTGCCTGCAAGCGGGTGATCGCATCGATCAAGCAAGGGCTGAACCGCGGCTTTGGCGCGGTGCTCTGGGGGGTTGATGGCGGCGAGTTTGGCGTGATCAAGGGCTACAACGACGATGATGGTGTCTTCCTGGTCGATGGAGTGAGCAAGTGGACCAGCGGTGAGTCCGCCCCTATTCTCTATGACAATGTCGGCCGCACCTTCAACGTTCCCATCTTGCACTGCCAGATCCCCATCGAGAGAGTGGACTATAATGAACCCATATGCCAGAAGGTCGTACTCAGCCAGTACGTGCAGGGCATGGAGAGCCCGACGCTCTATAATGCTGACTACTACTACGGGTTGGCAGCTTACCCCGTCTGGGACGCGGCACTCAGGGCAAAGAGCTTCGACCAAACCGGGGTGCGCTATATCGCCGGCTACTACGCTGAAGCCAGGCGGCAGATGGCTGCCTATGTGCGGCACGTTGCTCC
The DNA here is from genome assembly GCA_964402415.1 of uncultured Clostridia bacterium. GTDB lineage: Bacteria > Bacillota > JAAYKD01 > JAAYKD01 > CAYOCI01 > CAYOCI01. The sequence goes on along the minus strand of CAYOCI010000034.1, from coordinate 20,823 downwards.
AACGCTGTCGCTGAGCAGTGGTGTGGTGGCGCTCTATGAGCAGTTGGCCGCGATCCACGCCAAGATGGTCACCGACATCCTTGTTCAAGATGAGAGCATCTGGAATACCCAGGGTTGGAGGCCACTGACCAGTGCTCAGGCCGATGCGTTGGCATCTCTTGTCCGTGAGGCCGGTCGTCTCGAGAGTCAGGGAGTCAATGCCATCAAGCAACTGTTGCGTCAGGACGAGAGTAGAACCGGCTACGCCCCGTACGTATGAAAGCGGACTGTTCTCCATAGAATTGGGTAAATTATGGCTATAGAGATACCCTTCCTCTAGAGGTGTGACATCTGGTGTCACACCTCTTCCTTTATAATACAGTTGTAGGAAACTGTAGATTGTAGTAGTGCCATTGCGTTGGCGTCAGCAGCTCATAACCAGGCTCTCATGGCGCTGGGGGAAGGGATTAGTGGCTTTACCCCGGAGCAGCTCGATCGTCTTGCTGATCTTCCAGGTGTGGATCATCTCTTTACTTGCCGCTAACCACCAGCATCGCCGACGCTGGCAAGCGCTATCCCATCCCGCTCAGTAAAGACGTCCGATAACGACGAAGGAGGAGAGACTATGTTCTTACGCCTAGGCGGGACCAATGCCTCTCGCAACCTGATGCGCAGCATCTTCACCATAGTGAGCATGGCTGTAGCAGCAGCCGTGCTGACCTCGGCGCTATCTACCAGCCGCGGGTATCCAGCCGGTGGATACCTGCCATTCAGGCGCATCTTCGGTGGCGAGATCGTCGTCTACCCCGTCAAATTTACCGGTCAGTTGCCACGCACCGCGACCGGTGAGCAGTGGGGGCTGACCCCGCTGCAGCCCCACGCCACCTCAGATCTGCCCGTATTGCGCCCAGAACTCTTCGGCCAAGGGCTGCTCAGCCAGACGACGGCGGAGTTGAAACCCTTTACGAACGAGCAGATCAGGGACCTCACCAGACAGCCTGAGGTCGCGGGCTCCTACCCGTATTACCTAATCCCCGCCCTCACTGCCTCAAGCCAATATATGGGTGTCTACCACCAGAGTCCGCTGAGGGGCAGAGACCTGGCGAAGGAGCAGGAGAATGGTCTGATTCACAGCCTGAGCCCAGGCGAGATAGTTGGGCGTTACTTCACGCTCGGGGATGACGGTCAAGAGGTAGCTGTGATCAGTGGAAGACAGTTCCTGCCCCAAAATGCCAAGGTCCCTGCCATCGGTGGTTTGATTACGGTTGAGATTCCCAGAATAAGCACCATCGAAGGCCAGTTAGTTTTCGACTACGAGCATCGCATCGCCAAAGAACTGACCGTTATCGGCCAGACCTGGTCGCTGACGCGCTCAGTGGGCTATATCGACGGTACCGGAATGTCCGCGACAGAGGAGCTGTACTGGCACAGTTGCGAGATCGAGATCCCTTTGAGCACCTGGCAGGCCTGGTTTCGCGAGGCAGGGGGCAATCAGTATCAGCCCCAGGAGTTGGCGCTGCATGTCACTGATATGACCTATGTGGAGGATACCGTAGCCTCACTGGCGGCCCGCTTCCCTCAATACAGCTTCGTCAGTGTGCCCAAGCATGTCACCACCGCCATCGGCCGCGGATTGGTTGATCGGACCTATCAAGCCCCGCCCGAGGCCGCAGGAACCCCCGAAGTCCCCCACCAGAACGGCATCCCGCTTGACCTGCGTCGGCCCCTGATGGCCATGATCTACCTCAATGCCGCTCTGATGATGGCCGCCAACATGCTGATCATGGTGAACGAGCGGCGGCGCGAGATGGGGGTGCTGAAGTCGGTCGGCGCCCGCCGCATGGATATCATGGTCATGGCGCTCAGTGAAGCGGTGCTGATCTCCGCCCTGGGCGGGAGCTTAGGCTTCCTGATCGTGCGCATCTTTGGCGCGATCAACCAACTCTCGAACCATTACCCGATCATCGCGGTAATGAGCTCGATCATGGCCGACTACGGTCTCATCATCGGTCTGACCGTGACCCTCTCGCTGCTGTTCGGCATGATTCCCGCGAGCAAGCTCTCGCGGATGACGGCCATTGATGCGTTGCGGGGCGAGTAGAGTGGCTAGCAATAGGTCAGGAGGGCTAAACATGAATAGCAAGACGATCAGGCAGTGCGCATGTATCGGCCGTATGGTTGCCAAGGACCTTTTCCGTTGGCGCGGCCGCGCTTTGGCGACGATGGCTCTGGTCATCTTGTCCTTTGGCGTCCATCTCCTCTATGGCGGGGCGCTCAGCGCCAGCGGGACCGTTGGTCTCGACGCCGTCAAGCAGCTGGAACTGCCAGTGGACCTGATCGTGACCAACAGCGAGCGCTTTCCCGGAGCTCTGGGCGACCGCCAGATGGCGGGGGGCCTGACCCGTACCGTCTTCCACCACGAAGAGACCATCGCCCTCTCCACACTGAGCTCCAAGGGGGAGATGACGGTGACCGGGGTCGACCCCGAGAGCGCCATCTACGATCCAGACAAGATCCCGACGGCGGGGAGACTGCCAACTGCCAGCGGCGAGATGGCCATTCCGCAGGCGTTGGCGCAAGCGCGTCAGATCGCCATCGGAGATACCCTTCAGCTCAGCACCATTTCGGCTCACGACGGTGCTGAGCGCAAGCTCAGGGTCATGGTAGTCGGACTGTTTGCCGCGTCATTTGACCGCGCCACTCCTGTGGTCCTCAAGAGTGACGCCATGAAGCTGCAGGCTCTACCCGGGCCCAACCAATGGCTGATTCGGATTAGTGGCACAAGCGCCACGGGACTAACGACCCAGAACGTCAACCTACAGTCGATCTATCTCCAGAACCTGAATAACCTTACCTCATGGATCCAGCACGCCCTGCCCAAGGCGGAGATCGTCACCGTCGCCTCGGCCAGGGATGTCGCCGCCACCATGCTCGCCGAGACCAACAGCTCGGGCTGGTCGCTGGTCGGTATGGTTAGTCTCTTCATGGGGGTGGGAGTTCTAACGATTAGCCTGATCACCTTTCTGGAGCGGCGGCGCGAACTGGCCGTGCTGAAGGCCATCGGCGTCTCCAATCAGCAGATCGCCAGTGCCTTGGCCCTGGAACAGGCCATCCCCGCTGCCCTTGGAATGGGGATTGGCTATCTACTCGCCAGAATCTTCGGTAGTCACGCTGCTTATGCCCAGCTGGCAGGTGCCAGCTGGCGCTTGCTGGTGATCAAAGGGGTCATACAGACCGCGGTCGTGGTCTTCCTGGCCGCCTTCCTCCCGACCTTGACGGCTCGAGTGGCCACGGTCAATCAGCTCCTCTACGCCCGCGTCATTCCGGTGGTTCAGCGGGTCATCTCTGGACTGCAGCAACAGTACGCCTGGCTGGTCAAGCGCGAGCGCTCCGAGGGCGTACGCTTCCTGCGCTTGGATGTCAGCGATGGTCTGCTGCAGTGCTTCCTGCTCAAGCGAGTGGGCGAGAGCGTCAAGCAGGGCGAGGTGGTCGCCAGTCAGCAGTCGCTACTGGGATTGGTCAACAAAGAGTGGCGCTCACCGATCAATGGGCGGATCACGGAGTTCAGCCCCATCAGTGGCTATTTAACCATCGCAGCGGATGACAATGAAGTGAGGATGGAGCAGAGCTCTAAGACCGAACGCCATATCGGCACAAGGATGGAGTCGCAGGTCTAGCAAGGACCATGGTATACCGATTGAGTTGTTCATATTTCGATAGCAGGATTATCTGGTGAGCGCGCGAAAATGGTAGATAGAGAACACGTTGCCGCCATGCGCATCAGGAGGCGAGCCATGTTTATCCGCCTTGGATATCTCAACACTGCCCGCAATATTACGCGCAGCATCCTGGCCATTGTCAGCATGGCGGTGGCTGCCATCATCTTGACCTCGACGCTGACCATCAGCCGGGGTTATCCGCGGGAGGCTTACCGCACCTATCGTCAGATGATCGGCGGCGAGATCGTTGCTTACTCGCTGAAGTTTTCCGGTCAGCTTCCGACTGTCGACCGCACGGGGCAGCTCATCTTGCGGCGCCTGGAGAACAGCGCCCTCTCTGACCTGCCTGTCTTCCACCCGGAGCTCTTTACCGGCGGTTATCTCACCGAGGATCAGGCAGATCCTAGTCCTTTCACCGAAGACGATATCTATGGGATAGCCGCGCAGCCCGGCGTCAGCGGACTTTATCCCTACTATGTGATACCGGCCCAGACCCTCTGCGGACCAGAAGATCAGTTCAGTTACCAAAGCCCGCTGCGTGGCCGTTCGCTAGCGCTCGATCAGTTGGGCGGAGGATTGGCCCAAGAGGTTGTCAGTGGACGTTACTTCACCGCTGACGATGATGGTAAGTTGGTAGCCGTGGTTAGCAGCTGGCAGCAGTTGCCCAAAGAGGCTGACCTGCCCGAGCTGGGCAGCACCATCTCGGTGAGCATCCCAACCATCGTCGATCGTGGAGGTCAGGTAGAGCTAGACTTCGAGCGGCCCGTGCTGAAGGAGCTCCAGGTGATCGGGCAGATGGAACTGCCAACGCGAGTGGCCTCGTCAGGAGATCTTTCCGAGCAGCTCTACTGGCACACCACTGAGATCCAGATCCCGCTGGCGACCTGGAAGATGCTGTGGGTAGAGGCCGGAGGCGATGCAGACTATCTCCCTTATCAGATGGCGATCCATGTGGAGGACTTGACCTTCCTCGAAGATACAGTTCTGCAGCTCAACCGCGCCTTCCCGCAGTATACCTTCGTCAGCGTGCCCAAACAGGCTGCCATGGCTGCCAACCGCAGTCTGATCGAACCCAGCTATAACCTATCGGCCATCGCTACCCAGGCGACCGAAGACGTCGCCCAGAGCGGGCTGCCGCTCGACCTGCGCAAGCCGCTCTTGGTGCTCATCTACCTCAATGCCGCCCTGATCGTCGCCGCTAACATGCTGACCGCCGTCAACGAACGTAAACAGGAAATGGGGGTGCTCAAGGCGGTCGGTGCGCGCAGTTGGGATATCATGGTGATGGCGCTGACCGAGGCCTTGCTCCTGTCCGTGATCGGAGCCACCACAGGGTTCCTGTTGATCCGCATCTTCGGTGCCATCACGCAGCTGACCAATCATCATTCACTGATCCGGGTCCTCTGGTCGGTCCTCACCGACTATGTCATCGTGATCGGGTCGACTGCTTTGGCGTCGCTGCTGTTTGGGCTACTGCCCGCATTCAAACTATCACGCCTAACGGCGATGGAGGTATTACGCAATGACTAGCGCCATTCTCAAGACCGTTGATCTGAACAAGGCCTTCTTTATGGGTGAGACCATCTATGCGGTCAACAACGTCAACATCGAGATCATGCCAGGTGAGATCGCTGTGATTGTTGGTCCGTCGGGAAGCGGCAAGAGCACGCTCCTCAGCCTCTTGGGCGGGCTGGACCGCCCCATCAGCGGCGATGTGCTGATCAACGGGCAGTCGTTTGCTAGCCTCAACGAGGACCGTTTGGCGATCATGCGCCGCAAGAGCATCGGCTATGTCTTCCAGTTCTTCAACCTGATCCCCCACTTGACAGCGCAGGAGAATGTTGAGCTGCCGATGGCCATCACCGGTGAACCGACCAAGGCCATTCGCGAGCGCGCCACCTACCTGCTCGAGCAGGTGGGCCTTGGCCCCCGCCGTGGCCATCGACCCAACCAGCTCTCGGGCGGTGAGCAGCAGCGCGTGGCCATCGCTCGTGCCCTGGCCAACCGCCCCGCGGTCGTCCTGGCCGACGAACCGACCGGCAACCTCGACAGCAAGACCCGCAACGCGGTCATCGAGCTGTTCAGCCACTTCAATAAGCAGGAGAAGCAGACCTTTGTCATCATCACTCACGACGAGAGCTTGGCCAACTACGCCCACCGCGTCATCCACTTGCGCGACGGCAAGGTGGAGTCGGTCGTCACGCGCGGAGCGTAGTGGCCACTCTGGCGGCCGGCCTGTGCCCCTCGCCCCTCGCCCCTCGTGGGATTGGCAGGGTGCCGATAACTGTAGGGGTTGCCACGGGCGCAGCGACCCGCGGGTGGTTCCCGAACCAGCCCTTCGCCTGACCCCTAATTCCTAATTCTTCATTCTTAATTCTTAATTCCCCAAAAAGGGGGGTGGTTCCCTTGCACTGGTGGCAGCAGACCAGAGAGATCGTCAAGTTGGCACAAAAGAACCTGTGGCGGTGGCGCTGGCGGTCGGCGGCGGTGGCAGGCTTGGTGGCGCTGGCCTTTGGTGTCTACATCCTCTATGGTGGGCTCCTGTTGGTCAACCGTCAGAGCGGGCTGGCTAGCATCGCACCGCTTAGATTGCCTGCCGACATGATCATCATCCCTGACGGTGACCGCCTCGGTCGGTCACCCGGCTCGTTCCCACCGCCCCAGTATAACCGTAGAATCCTGGAATACGGTGAAGAGGCAGTTGCGGTGACGGCACTCTCCCGCCTTGGTGAGGTGGAGTTCCTAGGCATCCGCATCAATAGCCGCTTCTTTCCCCTTGATCAGATGCGGATCGAGGGCGACAAGCTCACCCAGAAGAATGCCATCCTACTGCCTCAAACCATGGCCGACGCCAAAGGGGTCAAGATCGGTGATCGACTGACACTGACTGCCGTCGACAAGACTGATGGGAGACGCCGTCAGGGAGAGTTCATCGTGGCTGGCACCTTCATGGCTGACTATGACCTGGCGCAGCCTCTGGCTCGCATCGAAGACCTGCTAGCGCTGAAGTCGTCAGCCAACACCAACCGCTACCTGATCCGCAAGGTTCCAGAGTGCGAGATGGTGCACTTGGTGCAATGGATGGGTTCCATCTTCCCCAAAGCTACGCTGCTCACATCCGATAGCTCTCTTCAGCTGGGCCGCAAGATCGCCAAGGAGATCTACCAACCAGGCTATCTCGTCTTGGCCATGATCTACCTGTTCATGGGGATCGGCGTACTCTCCGTCACGCTGATTACTCTGCTGGAACGCCGCCGCGAACTGGCGGTGCTAAAGACCCTAGGCGTCTCCAACGGTCAGGTCGCGGCGATCATGATCTTGGAGCAAGGGGCGTCGGGGATCGTTGGCTTAGGGGCTGGCGGCCTGATCAGTCAGGTGCTCGGGCGTAAGCTGGCCTGGTTCGCGAAGCTCACTCCCTCGTCTGTCAACGGTCTGGCGTGGCAGGGGATCGCCTGGACGATCGCTGTCATGTATCTCGCCGCCTATCTGCCCACCCTGACCGCCAAGGTGGCCACGGTCAACCAGCTGCTCTTTGCCCGCACCATCCCCATCCGAACCAAGAAGATCAACCGCCTGGTCAACGCATATACCTGGCTGGTGGAGCGGGAGGAGCGGGAAGGGGTCCGCATCCTGCGCCTCGATGTTGTCGATGGACAACTGCAAGGATTCCGTCTGAAGGACGCCGGTGAGACGGTCAAGAAGGGCGAGGTGGTCGCCACCCAGGAGCGGATGTTTGGACTCGAGTATCGCGAATGGTGCTCGCCCGTCGACGGCAAGATCATCGAGTACAACGTATTTACCGGCGATATGGTCTTCAAGCCAACCAAGCCGCAGCCTAAGGTCCAGTATGAGTCCCTGTCTTTCTCTGACACAGGGTCCATCACTGCGTCGACCGCGCTGGCGACGGATGGTTTTCGTCAGTTCCGAGCCCGCCAGCGCCGTGCCAATCAGGTGCTCGGCGCTAAGAAGGGGCAGGTGGTCAATGTCCTGCCACTTCAGACCACTTGGAGTGATCGACTGCGTTGGGCAATGGCTGGCAGGGGCGCTTGGGTGGTAGGCTTAGCGGTGGTGGCGCTGCTGTTCTCGTTGCGCATGAGCATGGAGAGCCGTTCGCTGCCGGTAACCGGCTACCAGACCGGGTCCCTGCCTTACCCGCTCTATAAGGAGTGGGAGACGGACCTGAAGGAACTAGTCGCCGACTATCCAGCACTCGCGCGTTTGGAGGAGATCGGGCAGAGCAACCAAGCGCGGTCGGTCTACCTCCTGACTGTGACCGACTTAAACGTGGGCGTCGCCGAGGATAAGCCAGCGCTGATGATGCTGGCCGGCCAGCATGGCAACGAGGCGATGGGCTGGAAAGTCGGATTGGGAACTGTCAAGCATCTCCTCACCCAGCGTGACAGCGATCCGATCATCGCTGACCTGCTTAGGCGCAAGACCCTCTATGCTGTCCTGATGGTTAATCCGGATGGCTATGAGATCTTCAATACGGTCAACAGCACCCAGCGGCGCAATGCCCGCCCTGGAGTAGACACTGACAAGGACTTTCGCAGCGACGAAGACCCCACCATCATCCCACACGGCTTTGAGCAGCGTGCGCGCGTCACTTTTACCCCCGAGTGGTTGGCTGAGCACGTCGACAACCCATTCGTGACCGGGTGGAGTGAGCGTGATGCTGACAATCGCTACCTGCATATAAAGTCCTATCAGTACTGGGGGCTATACGGTTCCGATGGGCAACTCTATCGGCAGGTCGATCACGATGGCGACAGCCGCGAAGGCGAAGACGGCTACGATGGGATCGACCCGAATCGCAATTGGGAGTATCAGTGGGGCTGGAGCGACCAGGTTATGAGTGCCTCCTATGGAGGGACGGAGCCATGGTCAGAGCGCGAGGTCAGGGCCGTCCGAGACTTCGTCCTGGATCACCCCAATATCAAGCAGTTCCTTGACCTCCACTCGGGGGTGGAGACCATCCTTACCCCCTGGGCGTACACCCTGGACACCACTCCCGATCTAGACAGGCTCGGAGAGGTAGCCCGGCAGATCCGACCGGACGACAGCGTCGTCGTGCAGCGTGCTAGCCAGTTGTATCTCCACTATGGGGTATCGCTAGACTGGTTCTACTCACGGGGCATTCCCTCGATGACTTTTGAGGTCTATGGCGGACCCTATGAGCGCTTCACCCGCGAGAGCGACGGCAGCTACATGTATGGCACGATCCTAGAGAACAAATACAACCCACCCACAGCCGTAGAGCAGGAAAAGGTCATCCAGCGCTGGGTGCCGACGGTGATCAAGTGGTTCATGGCAACACCATGAACCACAGCCACCAGGGCAGCAAGCCCCCAAGCCACCAGTAGGAACTAACAAGGCTAACCGCTGAGTGACTACTAGACAGCCATGCCGACACCAACCGGCAGGTCCGTCTGTAGGGGCGGGTAGACCGTCGCAGCATGGCTGCGAGGCTACACCCGCCCACCGGCGTGGCGCGTCCATGCCCGATACGTATCCGTGTGATTAAGCCGGCGGCAATCGCCAACGCGACAGCCGCCGGTTGCTTCTTCCCACCACACCGCAGCAGGAGACTACCGAAACCACTGCGAACTATTTAGACTAACGTAGAATATGTATCTCGCACCGCCGCCGTTCCCGCCCTTACTGTGGGCTGCGGGCTGATGGCGGCGGGCTGTACTCGGAGGTAACGCCCATGTTCTTTCGCCTCGGTTTCCTCAACGCTACACGCAATCTCACCCGCAGCGCCTTGGCTATCCTTAGTATGGCGGTGGCGGGGGCGATCCTGACCACCACCCTGACTCTAAGCCGCGGCTATCCCCGCGAGGCCTACCGCATCCACCGGCAGATGCTCGGTGGGGAGGTCGTTGCCTACTCGCTGAACTTCACCGGGGATCTCACCAGTACCGATGGCAAGCAGGCTCCCATGCAATACAACCGTCTGGTTTCGAGCCCGCCGTCCGACCTGTCAATCTTCCGCCCCGAGCTCTTCACCGAGGGCTTCCTGGCCCGTGGTGAGCTGACCCCACGCCCATTTACCGCAGCCGATCTGAGCGCCCTAGCCTCGGCACCGGGGGTTGAGGGGGTCAATCCCTACTATGTCATGCCCGGTCAGACCTTCGTCACAGGTGGGCAGGGACGGGTTCGCTATCAGAGCCCGCTCCGTGGGCGCGATCTTAAGCCGGATCAGGTCGCTGGTGATCTAGGCAAGACCGTGGTTTCCGGACGCTACTTCACTCCTGAGGATGATGGGCGCCTCGTGGCCGTCGTCAGCGCGAAGCAGCAGTTGCCAAAGGATGTCGAGGCCCCCAGGGTGGGTAGCCGCATCAGCGTGCAACTGCCGAAGATCGTCATGCAGGACGGTCAGCCGACCTTCGACTACGAGCATGGCTCGGTCATCGAACTGGAGGTCATTGGTCAGATCGAGCTGCCCACGCGCCTGCTGACTTGGCAAACCGAGCAGGGCACCACCGCCAGTGAGCAGCTCTATTGGTATACAAACGAGATTCAGCTCCCCCTCTCCACTTGGCAGTCGCTCTATCGGCAGGCTGGTGGCACTGACTATGCGCCCTACCAGGTGGCGCTGCATGTCCCTGACCTCACCTACCTGGAAGATACGGTGGTCAACCTGAACCGCACCTTCAATCAGTTCAGCTTCGTCAGCGTTCCTAGGCAGGCGGAGTTGGCCGCCAAACGGAACCTGATCGAACCGATTCTCAGAGCGCCCGCGGAGCTGCGTCAAGCGCAAGAGGCAGCCCGGCAAGATGGTCTGCCCCTTGACCTGCGCAAGCCACTCATGGTGCTGGTCTACCTCAATGCCGCCTTGATCGTGGCCGCCAATATGCTCACCGCCGTCAACGAACGTAAGAAGGAGATGGGTATTCTCAAGGCAGTGGGAGCTAGGCGCTGGGATATTGTCACCATGGCAGTCACCGAGGCCATGTTGCTATCAGTGATTGGGGCGACCGTAGGCTTCCTGCTGATCCGCATCTTCGGCGTCATCACCCAGTTGACCAACGGCCATTCACTTGGCCTCATCCTAAGTTCGGTAGGTGGAGATTACCTGATGGTGATCGGCTCGACACTGGTAGTCTCGCTGCTCTTTGGGCTGCTGCCAGCGCTGAAGCTCTCACGCCTGACCGCCATGGAGGTGATGCGCAATGACTAGCCGCATGAGCGTTGCCTTCCGACAGCTGGTTGAACTGATCAGCTTAGCCCTGAAAAACATCTGGCGTTGGCGCTATCGTGCGCTAGCCGTGGCTGGCCTGGTCGCCGTCGCCTTCGGACTCTACGTGCTCTACGGCGCCCTGCTGCTGACCAGCGGGCAGAAGGGCATGGCCGAGATCCAACCGCTCACCTTACCGGCTGATATGATCGTAATCCCTAGGGGGGAGAGCTTACACAAGTCACCCGCCCAGTTCGAAAAGCCCAAGTATAACCGCCGCATCATGGAGTATGGGGAAGAGGCCGTAGCGGTCACCACCTACTCACGCCTAGGCGAGATAGAGATCCTAGGCGTCCAGGCCAACAGCCGCTTCTTTACCGGGGAGAAGACGGGCCTCGTCGGTCAACCGCTGACCAAGTCGGGTCAGATCCTGCTGCCACAACCCTTAGCTGAAAGCAAGCAGATCAAGATCGGTGATCAAGTCACCCTCGCTACCCTGGATCGGAGCTATGGAGCTTATCAAGAGGCCCCGTTCACGGTGGTCGGGACGATCAACCCGAGTTATGAGCTGGTCCAACCCCTCGCGCTGCGTGACGACCTTTATGCCTTGAGAGGCAAGGCGGCACCCAACCGCTTCTTGATCCAGAAGTACAGCGACTGCGAGCTGGGCTATCTGGTGGAGTGGATGGAGACCGTCTTTCCTCAGGCCACACTTCTGTCCGCCAATACCCCCCGGACGCTCGGGCAACGAATCGTAGCCGACATGTATCAGCCCGGTCGCCAGGTTCTAGCCATGGTCTACCTGTTCATGGGGATCGGGGTCCTGTCCATCACCTTGATCACCTTCCTGGAACGGCGGCGCGAACTGGCTGTGTTGAAGACCCTGGGCGTCTCTAACGGTCAGACCGCCTTGGTGCTAGGTTTTGAACAAGCGCTCTCAGGGGTGCTTGGTCTAGGCGTTGGCTATGCTCTGATCAAGGTCATTGGCCAGCAGCTGGCATGGATGGGTCAGATCCCCTCGACCACACTCCGGGGACTGCTCCTGCAGGGAGTGGTGCTCACCGTCCTCGTGTTGGCGCTCTCGGCTTGGTTCCCGACACTGACCGCCAAAGTGGCCACGGTCAACCAACTGCTCTTTAGCCGTACCATCCCCATCGTCACCGAGACGTTCGATCGTCTGATGCGCCCCTACCCATGGCTGGTTGAACGCGAACAGCAGGAAGGGGTGCGGATCCTGCGCTTGGACGTGGTGGACGGCCAACTGGAAGGGATCCAGCTCAAGAGCACTGGTGACCGGGTCAAACGCGGCGAAGTCGTCGCCACCCAGGCCACGTTCTTTGGGCTCAAGTACCGCGAGTGGTGCTCTCCGGTCGACGGTCAGATCATCGACTACAACTCCGCCAGCGGCTACATGGTCTTCAAGCCATATGAACAGATGAAGAGGGCAGCCGACGATGCCGACTTAGCTGAATAAGTGAGAGCAAAGCACGCAAGAAGAGCAGGCCTCGCGCCTGCTCTTCTTGCGTGTTGGACGTAGGGGAGGTTGTCTTGTCCAACTGAAAGCGCCGAATTTCCTTGTTGTTGTGGAACAATGCCCTCGATGTTATGGAACAACATATGAGCATTTCTCTATTCCGTTAAAGCAGAAGGAAATCGTCGATTAGTGGCAAATAGACCACTTATCAGAAGAGCATGACCGAAACATGGAGTGACGTAACAATGGAAAACGTAATCGAAATCAGAGACCTGTATGTCTCTTATACCAGCAATGATGAAGTCGTAAAGGCAGTGAACGGCGTCACTTTCTCATTGGCCAAGGGGAAGACCTTAGGCCTAGTTGGTGAGACCGGTGCGGGCAAGACGACCACCGCGCTTAGCATCATGAGGCTCCTGCCCGAGGTCACCGGCCATATCACGGGCGGTTCAATCATGTTCAACGGTAAGGAACTGACGACAGCTCGGGAAGATGAGATGCGGCTGATCAGAGGCGAGATGATCTCGATGATCTTCCAGGACCCCATGACAAGCCTCAATCCCGTTCTATCTGTGGGTGATCAGATTGGGGAAGCAATCTCTCTCCACAAGAAGCTCGACGCCAAGGGCGTCCAGAAGAGAGTGTCAGAGATCCTGGAACTGGTCGGAATTCCAGCATCACGACAGCATGAGTACCCCCATCAGTTTAGCGGCGGTATGAAGCAGAGGGTGGTCATCGCCATCGCTCTCGCGTGCGATCCCGTGCTACTATTGGCCGACGAGCCGACTACTGCACTCGATGTGACTATTCAGGCGCAGATACTGGAGATGATGGAAGAGCTAAAACGTGAGCTCAGCACATCCATCATCCTGATCACCCATGACCTAGGTGTGGTAGCCGAAATCTGTGACTATGTAGCTATCATGTATGCTGGTGAGATCATCGAAATAGGGACCGCTGCCGATATCTACGAGTCAGCAGAGCATCATCCGTATACGATTGGCTTGTTCAACTCGATTCCCAATCTGAAGGTGGAAACTGACAGACTGAGTCCCATCGATGGTCTGATGCCTGATCCCACCGATCTTCCCGGCGGGTGCAGGTTCCATCCCCGTTGCCCGAGAGCCATGGAGATATGCAGGTCGGAGTGCCCAACGGAATATGTCAAGAACGAACACAAAATCAGGTGTCACCTGTTTGGACACCCGCGAGGATGATGCCGCTATGAATGAACCACTATTGGAAGTCAGGAACCTTAAGAAGTATTTTCGCGTTGGCTCAGGGAATCTTCATGCTGTAGATGGGGTGAGCTTTGATATCCCGCGGGGCGAGACGTTGGGCGTCGTTGGCGAATCCGGCTGTGGCAAGTCGACCTTGGGACGAGTCATTCTGCGATTGCTCGGTGCCACTGCTGGCGAGGTCCTATTCGAGGGGACCGATATCCTCACATGCAATGCAAGGGAGTTGCATCGTCTGCGGACCCAGATGCAGATCATCTTCCAGGATCCGTACGCATCTCTCAACCCTAGGATGACAGTCAGTGAGATCATTGCCCAACCCCTCAAGGTCAATAGAGTCTTCTCCAGCAAGGATGACCTGAATAAGCGGGTAGCTGAGCTCATGGATACGGTTGGTCTCGCGAAAAGGCTGGAGTACTCGTATCCACATGAGCTTGACGGTGGCAGAAGGCAAAGAATTGGTATCGCCAGAGCTCTGGCACTGAAGCCGAAGTTCATCGTCTGCGATGAACCGGTCAGTGCACTTGATGTCAGTATTCAGGCTCAGATACTCAACCTCATGATGGACATACAAGACCAAATGGGCCTAACGTATATGTTCATCACCCACAATCTAGCCGTAGTGAAGCATATCTCTGATGAGATCATGGTGATGTATCTAGGACAGTGTGTCGAGAAGGCATCCAGTCGGGAGCTCTTTGATAATCCGCTGCACCCATACACAAAAGCCCTCTTCAATGCTATTCCCATCCCTGTCCTGAGGCATGGAAGCGAGAAACGGAAAGTCATCAAGGGTGAGATCACCTCTCCCATCAACCCGCCAGTTGGTTGCAGATTTGCACCACGGTGCCCATCCGCAACCTCTCAGTGCGTTGGGAAGGAGATTAGCCTAGTCGAGGTATCGGAGAATCATTTCGTCCAGTGCGTCCTGGTGGGCCAGGAAGCGCGCTAATCGGGCCAAGAAGGGGGTTTTGATCGGATAATCCAAGGCTGTCATGCCGTATCGGCTCGTACCATGGAGTACGAAACACTCGCGGCGTCAGCAGGGGCAGGCCTCAGGCCAGCCCGAGTTCCCGGCAGTGGCGTAGATTGGCGCCATGGGACCCAATGGTATTCGCACGATTGAGGAGGAAAGAGAATGAAGCAACGGAAGCTCTGGGGTATCACCCTGATAGCGGCGCTACTCGTATCAATGCTAATCGGCTGTTCCAGCACGCCTGCACCATCGACCACCCCGGCACCAACATCGACAACGCCTGTCAAAGACAGTGTGACGATCGCCATCCCATCAGATCTGAACACGCTTGATCCTCATAATAGCAACATGATCGTGGACCGTGTAGTGCGGATGAACATCTTCGACAACCTCATGAACTTCCACGAGGGCAAATATGAACCGACCCTAATCGAAGGGTATACGCTTTCCCCTGATGGTCTCAACTACACCTTCAACCTCAAGAAGGGTGTCAAGTTCCACAACGGAGAGGAACTCAAGGCTGCCGACATCATCTACTCGATGGAGAGAGCCAAAAAGTCCACTGTTATGGCATCGTTCACCGAGATCATCGACAAAGTGACCGCCAAGGACGACTACACTGCCGTCATTACCCTGAAGAAGCCCTACGTCCCCTTCATTCATGCTGTAGCAGCCAATGTTCCCATTATGAACGAGAAGGCGGTTACTGCTGCCGGAGCCATGTTCCACAAGAACCCGGTCGGGACCGGACCGTATAAGTTCGTCAAATGGGAAGCTGGGCAGAGGATCGTTCTGGAGAGATTCGACGCGTGGCATGGAGGCAAGGCGCCCATCAAGACTGCCAACTTCGTCTTCTTGTCTGATCCAAACTCCGCTCTGATGGCCACTGAGACCGGTGAGATCGACCTGACTTTCACCATGCCGCAGATCGCTGTTGCCAACATCGAGAAGAACAAGAATCTGAACCTGGTCAAGGCACCCACTCTCGCTAGCGGCTTCCTTGTCTACAACCTGCAGAAGGCTCCGTTCAACGACAAGAACTTCAGACTAGCGATGAGCTATGCGATCAACAAGCAGGAGATCGTTGATGTCGCACTGGAAGGCCTGGGTGTAGTCTCCAAAGGCCTGTGGGATGAGAGAGCAGGAGGCTACTCGGGCAAGTATAAGCCCGTTCAGATGGATCTAGCCAAGGCCAAAGAGTATCTGGCCAAGTCAAGCTACAAGGGTGAGGAGCTCAACTTCCTGATTGGCTACGAGTACTATAAGAAGGTCGCAACCCTAGTTCAGGAGCAGTTCAGAAAGGTCGGCATCAACTCCAAGGTGTCGGTTATGGAGTCCAACTCATGGCTTGCCGAGATCAGAAAGGGTAACTACGATATCTCCACCGTCAACATGTCCATGGAGTTTGACGTAGAGTTCTGGGCAAACGCCCTGCATTCCAAAGGTATCGGCGGCTTCAACTTCGCGCGGATGAACTTGCCGGAGGTCGATAAGGCCTTCGACGAGGGCAAATCAATCCTTGACCCTGCCAAGCGGAGAGAGGCCTATGAGGTCATCGAAAAGGTCCTGTATGAGGATGCCTCCATCATCCCTCATTACTTCTCGGTAATTCCTTCTGCCTTCAACAAGAACCTGACTATCTCCAGGTTCAACTCCCTCGGATACGCCAAGGTCATTGATATGAAGTGGGTGAAGTAGGTTAGGGGTATGTCTTGAGCTACCGACGGAGTGCGCGCTCGTCACAGTCACTCCGTCGGTGCCTTTTCCACGGCAGGCAGACGTTCGGCCGTGACCTCTTGGCAGGTTAACCCACAAAGGGGGCATCGGGCTTGCTGCGTTATGTACTGAAGCGCACGGTTTTGCTTATTCCGGTCTTGTTGGGCGTCTCATTTATTGTCTTCACCATTATGTCATTCACTCCCGGTGACCCAGCTTCCGTAATCCTGGGACCGACTGCCACAAAAGATGACATTCTGAAGCTAAACGAAGAGCTTGGCTACTATCGACCCTTCTTGGCGAAGTACGTTACCTACATAACGCACGCCATACAAGGAGATTTCGGTCTCTCGTACCGCTCGCAGAGTCCCGTGTTCAATGAGATATTCGCCCGCTTTCCGACGACTCTACGACTAGCCATTGGCTCGATATCGCTCTCGATGCTAATCGGAACACCTATCGGAATCATATCAGCAGTCAGACAGTATTCCTGGTTTGACATGACGGGCACGGTCGTGGCTATGTTCATGGCGGCAGTGCCTCAGTTTTGGCTCGGACTCATGGGGATCCTCGTCTTCTCGCTTGGGTTGGGCTGGTTACCATCTATCGGTATCTCCACACCTAAGCACTACATCCTGCCAGTGATTACCCTCTCACTTCCTTGTGCCGCCAGCATCATCAGACTGACACGGTCTGCGATGCTTGAGATCATCAGGCAAGATTACATCCGCACTGCTCGGGCCAAGGGTGCTCCCGAACGCACCATTATCCTTAAGCATGCGTTCAGGAATGCGTTGCTCCCGGTCGTTACGGTTATCGGCATCAACTTTGGCTTCTTGCTCGGCGGGGCGGTCTTGATCGAGTCGGTGTTCGGTATTCCTGGTGTTGGAACTCTCACCATCAACTCCATCAGAATGAAAGACATACCGCAGACGACGGCTTCTGTCCTTTTTCTTGCTTTTACCTACATCGTGATGATGCTAATAGTCGATGTTTTGTACGCTTACATTGATCCAAGAATCAAGGCAAAGTATGTGGTCAAGAAGGTGAGTGCTCATGGCTAGTCCCGTGATGGTCGCGCCGAGAAGAAAGACCGGTTTGTCAGAGGTATGGAGGAGATATAGGAAAAGCAAGCTTGCGTTGTTCGGTCTGGCCGTGTTGTGCATTATCCTCTTCTTTGCTGTCTTCGCGAATCTCATCGTTGACTATGAGCAGATGGCAATCAACCAGAACACGTCTATCCGGTTGCAGGATCCGTCTGCCAAGCACTGGTTCGGAACCGACGAGTATGGACGAGATATATTCGCCCGTGTCATCTATGGTGTGAGAAACTCGTTCACGCTCGCCCTGAGCGCCACTGGTACGGCACTCCTTCTCTCCTGCATCATAGGGGCTGTTGCGGCCTACTACGGAGGGCTCATCGACAGTCTCATCATGAGAGTTCTGGATATGTTCATGGGCATCCCTCTACTGCTGCTCGCCATCGCCATCTCCGCTTCGCTCGGACCTGGCATGCGGAACCTGATCCTAGCTGTCACCATATCCCAGGTGCCCGGATTCACCAGGGTGACGCGGTCGGTTATTCTGAACATCGTTGGGCAGGAGTATGTAGAGGCTGCCAAATCATATGGATCTACTGACGCTAGCGTGATTGCTTTTCACATCTTGCCCAACGCGTTTGGGCTGATCATTGTTCAGGCAACGATGTCAGTGGCGAGTACAATCTTGACCATCGCCTCCCTAAGTTATATTGGCATGGGAATGCAACCACCGACCCCTGAGTTGGGCGCAATGCTCTCGGATGGCAAGGAGTTCATGAGATACGCCCCAGCGCTGGTTATATTCCCAGGGCTTACCATCGCGATCAGCGCACTCTCTCTAAATCTGGTCGGTGACGGGTTGCGGGATGCGCTGGATCCCAGGCTCAGGAACTAACGGCTGAGAAGCTAGGCTAACCTTTCGAACTGCGGTAGTGTCATGCATGTGAACAAGCAAGAGACGCCCCCTGCACGCGGGGCGTCACTACCGTTTCCAGAGGCCTGTGTGTTGGATAGGAGAAGGATTGCTCGGCCTGAAAACGCCGCGCTAGACAGATTCCGACAGGTGTGGATATGGTTCCGTTTGCCGCTCTACCTATCGGCTATCCGGATGCTCCCGACGATGGACATATGGTGTAATTCGACCTGTTGGGAAGAGATAGCGCCGGATATCGAAGATATGCCCGGTTCGGTGGAGCTTGGCATGTCAGGGGCGAGATTCGGTTCCAGAACACCAGCCTCAGGAACAAGGAGGATCATGACTACGTCCTGAGGAATCTGTCCCAAGATATCCGCTGTATCAGCCTGCGTTCGCTGCGAAAGAGTATCGGTGTCGTCCAACAGGATGTCTATCTGATCCCCGGAACCGTAGCCGAGAATATCAGCTATGGCGGGCTGGACGCAACCAATGAGGAGGTCATCGAGCCGGCCAAGAAGGCCAATGCCCATGACTTCATTTTGTCGCTGCCGGATGGATACGAGACAGATCGAGCAGTGGGGCGTCAAACTCTCCGGCGGCCAGAAGCAGAGGCTTAGCATCGCCCGGGTCTTCCTGAAGAACCCACCGCTGATCATCCTTGACGAGGCCACCAGCTCCCTAGACAATGAGAGTGAACAAGCCGTGCAGCAGTCGCTTGAGCAACTGACCCATAACCGCGCCACCATCGTCATCGCCCATCGTCTGCCAACCATCCGGAACGCATTGCGGATCGTTGTGCTCACAGATAACGGGATCGAGGAGCAGGGGACACACGAGGGACTGATCGCCCTGGGGGACACGTATGAGAGTCTATGCAACGTACAGGTGAATGCCTAGCCGGAACGTTGGGCAAGAGAACCATCCCTGCGTCCAGGCAGAAGGGGGGCAATCCGAAAGCATGCGACCAAAGTACCTGATCGGCATCCATGGGCAGTTTGATCAGGCCAAGTTTGAGCGCGATTGGCGTCCCTGGTTTACAGGCGTTGAGGTTAGCAGCCTTTCATCCTGGGCTGAGGTCGCAAAAACCGTGGCCTTTGTCAAGGAGCGGGGCATCGAATTCGGCATCCACTTCCCCCTGGTGAAGGGTCGCTATGGTGAGCTTGATCCTCATCCCTTGATCAGCAGCTTCGACCTAGGCGTTCGGAGTGCTTCGCTTCAGGCTGTTCGAACCGCGCTGCGGGAAGCCAAGGACTTGGGGGCGCAGTATCTACTCATCCACTTCCCAAAACCGGCTATCATCCAGAGCGATCTGGACTGGAGCGATTGGCGCTTCGTCCAGAAGGGGGAAGCCATCACTGACGAGCACCTGGTCCCGACCGAGGTAGAACGCGCGGCTAACGTCAGCTTTGCTCAGTTGGACAAGCTCTCGCAGGAAGCTGGCGTTCGGCTGGTGCTGGAGATGGATATTCTTCACGCCTGGTTCTATCAGGGCCTGATCAGGCGCCTTTATGAGAGCCATTCGGGGCTGGGATTGTGCTTGGACACCGGGAGGCTGCATCTGCAGCACGCTACGGATCCATCCTTCGATATCGTCGCCTTCGTTCGGTTGCTGTCACCGTGGTTGACCAACCTGCACTTGTGGACGGTCTGTATAGGTCACAACAAGAAGGGCGGACATCATCCGCTTCTGCCAGAGCTCTCGGTCGAAGACGGATGGGGTCCGATGGCAGAGTTGCTTGAAGCAGCCGCAACCGCCCATGAAGCCTATGTGTTATTTGAGCACCGCTCTGATCTGATATCCGCTGACGATCTGGAGCGCTGCTATCAATGGATAGCCAGCAGCTTATGCCCGAGATGATGCGGCGCGCAAAAGAGGGCCGCTCCAATGTCCAGAGTAATCGGAGCACCCGCACAACCTTCGGCTGTGCAGGTGCTCCTTCTGTACCGATACCTATGGTATAATTCGACTATTGAGACTAGCAGCGCTTACGCCGCAGCGGAGCTGCGATGTAATAAACATGAACGGAAAGGGTGTTATCGATGAGAAATACACTGAGAGTGAGAGCGGATCAAGACTGGAGGGGGACAAGCGTCTAGCCCTCCACGATTATGGAGGAGCACTGTGAACCATCGACTTAAGAAGTTTGCATCATACTATCGACCCTACTTGGGCTTGTTGATTACCGATCTGGCCTGCGCCTTCATCTTGTCAGCCATCACCTTGATCATCCCCCTCTGCACCCGCTACATCACCAAGACGGTGCTCGAGGGGAACATGCCCAACGCACTCCACCAGATCTACCTCATGGGCGCTCTGATGCTCGGACTGGTGATCATCCATGCTGCCTGCAACATGTTCGTTGACTACCAGGGGCACGCCATGGGGGCGAGGATGGAAGGCGATATGCGCAGCGAGCTATTTGCCCACTACCAGAAGCTCTCGTTCGCCTTTTACGATGATCAGAACACAGGGCAGCTGATGACCCGGATCACCAACGATCCGTGGTCACTGACCGAGCTATTTCACCACGGTCCCGAGGACCTCGCCATTGCGCTGGTGACGCTGATCGGCGCTTTTGTGATCC
>CAYOCI010000033.1:0-37489 GCA_964402415.1 uncultured Clostridia bacterium | reverse complement strand
CAGACCGGTATGCATGGTCTTCATGCCTTCAGCCGAGAGCAGGCGGTGACCACCAAACACACCATCAGCGGCATGCATCTGCACATACTTGATCAGGTCGGCGGCACACGACTTCATCCAACCACAGGGCACGAACGGTGGAGCGATCTGCCAATTGGATGAGTGGCGGAACTCCTCGTCCTCAGTCTTGTAGTACAGCTCGGTGACATCGTCCCAGGTTTTG
This sequence comes from uncultured Clostridia bacterium, assembly GCA_964402415.1. GTDB lineage: Bacteria > Bacillota > JAAYKD01 > JAAYKD01 > CAYOCI01 > CAYOCI01. The sequence goes on along the minus strand of CAYOCI010000033.1, from coordinate 37,266 downwards.
ATCTCTTCCAGGGCAAAGGTGCTGCGCTTCATCCCGAGGGGCCGCAGAATGTGCTCGTGCACATACTCTTCATACGGATGTCCGCTGACGCGCGTGATGATCTCGCCCAGGAGCCCATAGGTGTCGTTGGAGTAGCTCAGGCAGGTGCCCGCCGGACCCAGCATCCGGTAATCGCCCTTGGCGATATAGTCCAGCAACTGCTCGATGCTGTCAATGCGGGGGAAGGGTGCCTCTTGCTCATCGGGCTTGGGGGCGAGGTCCCTCTGGGTGTTGCCGCGGATGGAATAGCCCAGTGTTGGTAGAGGGGGGATACCAGCTGTGTGGGTGATCAGATGCTCGATGGTAACCGCGTTGGCATCGAACTCTGGGATGCCAAACTCCGGCAGATACTTGGTGACAGGGTCCTGTGTCGAGAGCAGCCCCTTCTCTGCGAGTTGCATGATCGCCAACGCCGTGAAGGATTTGGTCACTGAAGCCAGACCAAACACGGTCTGCTCGGTCACCGGTAGGTTCTTCTCTTGGTCGCGGGTGCCAAATCCCTTGAAGTACGTGACCTGATCTCCCTCGGCCAAGATCACGGCCAGCCCTGGTGCTCGATATTCTTCCATCAAGCCCTGGACCATCGCCTCGAACTGAGCCACTCGTTCCGCTGCGTAAGCCATGGTACATCCTCCTTCATTCCCCACTAGTTCCCTACGGCGTCTCGGCGTCGCCACGATGGATGAATCGGCCCGCCCCGCGGGCGGTTGATCCAGCTGCGGGCTGTGGGCTGCCGGCATTTTCGTGGTGGTCATATCAGAATCTTCGCGATCTGGGCGGATCTTCCCTTCTATTGCCAAGCAAACGACAACACGCAAGGCGGAGACCTTGCGTGTTGCCGCGCGGATTGGGATCAGCCCTTAGGCTGGTTCGTGGCCCCGCGACGAGCCAAGGCCCGACCTCGACTCCGCCAATCCCCTTCCGCAGCAGCCTGAACAACTTAAGGACTGACCCCTCGCTTCTCCCGCCAACACATGAAGGCGCAGAAGGCAAACGCCACAGCCGCCATGATACTGGTAAAGGTGGGGAACTGCGACCAGAAGATGCAGAGCGCCGCCACAAGCGGGTAACCGGTCAGTATCGTGGTCAACTTACGCTTGCCCCATCCAGCCTTGCTCCACTGCATTACGATCCAAGCGATCACGGCGGTCATAGCCACCACCTTGCCTACCCATCCCGCAGCCCAGAAGCGCCTGAGAACCACCATAAACAACGCGAGCCAGAAACCATTCCTGAGGAACTTCTTTGCCTGTTCCATCAACCTTCCCCCTACTAAAACCTACTCATATCTACTACTTACATTGAGCAAGTAACAATGTTAGAATTATGGTGTAGCCGGAATCAACCCAAGTATATTAGCAAATCAATTCGTTCTTCGCGATCTCGAGCTGATAAAGAGAATAACTTGATACACGAGAGCTGCTGCCGTCCCATTATGCGACCACCAAAGCACTCGACTGACGGTGCTACTGAGCCCGGCGCAGCCGTGGGGGTGATGCGACCTTGCGAAATCATCTAAATAGGAACATACTTGATCTGGCGTATTGTACAGGCCTGTCGAGACACGGCAAGTGTCTCCGCTTGGTTATCGCCAAGTGCCAAGGTGATGACTGCCCATTCAGGAGCACCACGGAAGAGGCAGAGGCCAGTGCTCGTCTTGCCAGAGATCGGCTATCACAGCTGGCTGAAGAAACACAGGAGCGAATTGCTGCCAGGTACTACCGTGGCAGACGTTCGTGGCAGCAAAACAACGCACTGTCAGATCAGACGTGCATTAAGACAAGAAAGAAGGTGTGAAGTCACATGTATCAAATTGGCGACTTAGTCTTTTACGGCACCGAAGGTGTTTGTAGAGTCGATGAGATCGGCGTAGTCCCGTCGATTGATAGAGAGCGGCCTTACTATACTCTTTCGCCGCTCTATCGCGACGGAAAGGTTTTCACACCGGTGGATACCACCGTCCTGATGCGTCCCACGATCACCTACCAGGAAGCACAGGATCTAATCGGAGAAATACCATCTATGCCCCTTGATACCTATGAAGATCAGAATCCCCGCATGATTGGCGAGCACTACCAAGCTATCCTTCACACCAATGATTGCTCGCGCTTTCTCCAACTCATCAAAACCATATACACCAAGTGGCAGACTGCCATCCAAAAGGGAAAGAAGCTCAGTCAAGCAGACGAGAACTACCTCAAGCGGGCTGAGGACTTGCTCTACGGTGAGTTCGCCGTGGCGCTGCAGATAGCCAAACAGGACGTTAGGAGCTACATTAATGCGTCCGTGGAGGGTTGGAGCCAGATTAGACCATAGGAGGTAAGAGGTGTGACATTAGTCAATAGTCACGTTTGTCATCCGGTGATGGGGGTCGGACTGGTCATCAACCTTGAGTCTGACATGTTGACGGTGAGGTTTGGGGAACATGGAGACAAGCGGTTTCTTTACCCCGACGCCTTCGAAACCTATCTCAAGGCGTGTGACGATGATCTCGGTGTTGCCGTGGCACAAGATCTCAATCGTAAGAAAGCTGAGATGGATGCCGAGCACAAACGCAGACAACAGTTATATGATGAGGAAGTACGGCGTCAGGCAGAGGAGAAAACACATGCAGCCGCGCTGAAACGTAAAAGTGCAGCAAAGGCAAAGAGGTCCACAGCCAACCCCCAGGTAGCCGCAGTAGCTGTTGCAGCCGACCAGGCCTAGTTCGGAGTGCAGAGGCCAGCGCAGGCAATGCGCGTTGCGTTAAAGAAGATGTTAGCGAGCAGCCCGCCGTTGAGTACGGCGGGCTGCTCTGTCGTTCCTAGCTCAGGAATTTGCATGACTTCATTATGGTGAACTTCCACAGTCCTCAACACCCTAATCGTACGTCATGCAAGTTCCGAAAGAACGGGTTATGCAAAGACGCTGAGCTGTATTACTCTGCGTGAGCTGAGGCCTGCTGCCCTCTGAGCATCTCGGCCACGGCAGCGACGCTGCCCAGGGACGAGACGGCATTGCTGGGCAGGATCAGTTTGTTAGCCGGGTTCTTGGCCATCTCTTGCAGAGCCTCGACCTGCTTCAGTGCGATGACCACCTCATTGGTACCGGAGTCGATGATCGCCCTGTTGACCACGGAGATGGCTTCGGCTTGAGCCTTGGCGATCGCCTCCATGGCCTTGGCTTTACCTTCGGCCTCGAGTAGCTGCGATTCCTTGAGACCCTCAGCACGGCGGACATTGGCCTCTTTCTCGGCCTCTGCGTTGAGGATGGCAGCCTGCTTGGCACCTTCAGCCTTGGCAATGGCACTCTGCTTCTCACCTTCGGCTTGCAGGATCGTGGCGCGTTTGTCACGTTCGGCGCGCATCTGTTTTTCCATGGCCTCTTGGATCTCAGCAGGCGGGATGATGTTCTTGATCTCGACCGAGAGGATCTTGATGCCGTAGGCGTCGGTGACCTCATCGATCACTTGGAGCAGCTCAGAGTTGATCATGTCGCGCCCGGAGAGCACCTCGTCCAGGGTCATGTTGCCGACGATATTACGCATGTTGGTGATGGTCGAGTAGATGATACCGGAGCGGTAGCTCTCGATATTGTAGACAGCGTCTTTGGCGTTCATGACGCGGTAAAAGATGACGTTGTCGATCATGATCTTAACGTTGTCTTTGGTGATAACGGACTGCGGCTCGATATCGAGGATCTGCTGCTTGGTCGATACCCGCGCCCGGGCGAAGTCGGCAAAGGGGATGGCGAAGTGCCAGCCTGGCTCGAGCACGCGGCTGAACTGCCCGAAACGTTCCATGACCACTAGATAGCCAGTATTAACCACTTTGATGGACGACAAAAGGATGACCAAGACAAAGAATAGCACAACTCCCAGGATGACATTGCCGATGATGAGACCGTCAAACATGATTTACTCCTCCCAATCTCTCGTAATGACGATTTTGTTCCCTTCAACCCCAACAATCTGAGCCTTCTCACCCTTCTGGATCGGTGGGCCCTCATTCTTCACGGTCCAGTAGACACCGTCGATCTTTAGCACCCCTTTGCGCTCGATCTCCTCTTCCAAGGTAATCTCCCGCCCGATGAAGTGTTGGTCTGGGGTAACTTTCCTGGGGGCCCTGCGCAGCGCTTTTTTCACCACGGGGTACCCCACTGCCAGGCAGGTGCCGCTGACAGCGGTAAACAGAATGTACTGGAGCATGGGTGCCGCTCCCAACCACTGGGCGATGAGAGCCAGTAACCCACCGAGGCTGAAGCTGACAAAGAAGATATTGCTGGTGGCAAGGTCAACCCCCAGCGCACCTACGATGATCAGTAACCAGAGCCATTGGATGGGGAACACCTCCATTCTTCGAGTCCACAGCCTACAGCCTACAGCCCACAGTAGAACCATTAGCACCTGCCCATTGCTCATCCCGCCAAGGTGGGCGACCTTCTGCCCCAGACGACTGGATGGTCAATGTTCCCTCGCCCACTGCGGGATGCGGGCACTAATGAGATGCGGGTCCCAGTTCCAGATTATCGAATTCGGAGAGCGGTACAGTCGATTCTGTGGTATCGAGATACGTGATCGAGACGCGGTCACCCACCTTGGTCAGCGCCACTTCGGGGCTGACGGCAGCGCTGGCGGTGAAGATCCGATCTGACCCTTCGATGCTGAGATAGAACAGGGTATTGCCAGTCACGGTGGCGGCTCCACAGCGGGTGACCTTGCCTGAGAGCGACCTGCTTGCCGCCGCCTGGGTCGGCGTAGCATCAATGATCCCGGTGCCGAGATACTGCTTATAGGCCAGCAGCGCCTCGGCCTTGGTTGGTTTGACGATGGTCTGCCCCGTTTTGGCGTTCACGATGCCCACTGATTGCAGCTTGCTGTTGTCTGACAGGACAGGAACGATGTAGGACTCAGCCCCGTAAATGTTGTAGAGCAGCGGTTGAGCCCCATGCCAACCAGCGAAGTTCGAGACAGCCGCGTCCACAGACGAGACCGCGGCGGCTTCATTATAGAAGCCAGAGGCGTTGTCATAGTAAGTAATCACCCCGGTGCGGGCATCCATGAGTGTGTAACCCATCAGCGAGTCATTCTTCGCCGAAGGTGAGGTATGGCCTGTGAACCAGTAGAAGCGATTGTCCGGCCCCACCACTCCGAAAACGTCGACCTTTTCCTTGCCCCAACCGGTGGGTATATGGACATCCTTCTGTCCGAAGACCGAGTTCCAAAAGCCGTGCACATAGCGACCGAACCACGAGTTCTGGGCCTCAGCGACGACCTCGGGGATGACCTCATCAACCCATGCAGGAACGTCGTTGATCTCGTAGGCAGTTATGGCACCGCTGGCAGGGTCGACCAGGACCGCGCCAGTTACCTTCACCCCGGTCTTGCCGACAGTGGGCACCCCGAGGCTAACCACATACCATGGCTTCTTCTGATCATCCACTTCGAAGCTGGGGTCAAGCAAGAGCGCATCGCCGAACTTTCCGTAGACGTGGCGGAGCAGATCGGTCTGCAGAAAAGCACTGGGGGTGTACGCGATCTTGCTCGAGACCAGCTGCGCGGGCGCATCCGGGTCCTCGCCGTCGACCATGACAAAGCCAGGAGCCTCTTTGTAGCTTAACCATTTGAACAGGCCGCTGAACTCCAGCGGTGCCACCCAGTGTAGCTTGCCGTTGATCATCTGAACGCTGAGTTCGCCCACCTCAAAGCCGGTACCAAGGTTGCCGATGACTTTCTGGGCCTGCCAACGAGCAGTCTCGATGGGAACTAGGCGAATATGGTCGGTATTCATCACGGGGATTGGCTGGCTGGCAGTTTGCACCACAGGAACATCACGCAACGCTGTCGCACGAACTGGGACCACCAGCACATTAAGGTAGAATGAGAGCGCCATCACAGCCAGCAGGATCATGACCGGAAACCCGGCGAAGGCGGCCATCCGCTTGCCCTTCTCCGCTTCTACAGAGTGGGCGATGGCGGTGAAGAACGCGTTAATACCCAGCGGTAAGGAGAGCACCGTGTAGCCTACCCAGGGAACCATGGCGGGCAGCGTCGTGTAGACCCACAGAAAACACAAGGGCAGCCCGATCGCCAAGCGGATCATCTGGCCGCGGATCCAAAGGGCAGGTTTGGTGAGTTGGTCGAAGCGTAGGTTGACTAGACCAATCGACATGATCAATAGTGCGAGCCACATAAGTTCCATTCCTCCGGTATCTTTCTGTCTGTTCAGTGATACGCAACGGCGAGCCGATTGTTCCGGTTTGCGCAGAGGAAAAGCGAAAGGCTGGGTGTCTCCACGACACCCAGCCTTTCGTTAAAATGATGTATCACCTACAATGATATGATGTATGGCAGCATAACCGCCATATGATGTTGCTCTGCAATGATGGGCAGAGCCGCAGAAACTAGGGATGCAGATCGCCACTAGCGCGTGCGACTACGAGATACGATCCTTGCCCTCATGTCCGAAGGACACATCATGCCAAAGGCAGCATCATGTCCAAATTATGCGGCGAAGCCGCAGATACCAAGGAAGCGGATCGCCGCCAGAGGCGTGCGACCGCGAGGACACATCATTTGCCCGAAGGGCAGGCATCGTTGCTGTCGCCTCAGCGACAGCTCAGCTGCCGGTACTCTGATAGTGCCCGACCCCGAAATCCCACACGCGTCGCGCGATCAGGAAGAACGCAATCCCTACCAGCGGAGCCAACCATCCCATCCAGTTGGGGAAGATACCTGGAAGATCTCCTTTGCCAAGAACTAGACGTACTGGTAGGTAGCTGATGAAGACCATGGGGAGCAGAAACGTAAGGAAGCGCCTTAACCAGCCTCCATAGATCTCCACTGGCCGCCCCATGGCCTCTTGGGAGCCATACGTGAGGACGTTGAAGATCTCCAGTCCTTCCACCGACCAGAAGCAGGCTGCCGACTCAATCACAAAGAGGGAGATATACATCAGAACACCGCAAAAGACTGCCCCTATCATGACCAGCACCTGCCACATGGCCAGCCTGATGCCCAGCCAGGTCAGCCCCAGAGCGAGGACAATCGCTCCTTGGACAAAGCGGCTGATCCTTCTTAGGCGGAAGTCAGATGCCATAACCTGGGTAAAGTCACTGGTTGGGCGAACCAGCAGTGTGTCAAACTTGCCAGTGCGGATGAGGGGTGGGAAATTGTCAAACCCCGCACCAACTAACTCAGCGAGCGCAAAAGCCATGGAGCTCAGTGCATAGAGCAAAGCTACCTCACCCAGCGACCAACCTGCCAGAGCATCAATGCGGCTGAAGACAATTAGGGTCACAAAGAACTCGCTGAAGGTGGTAACGAAGAAGCCAATCAGCTCCGCCGCTGCGGAGAAGCGATACTGCAGCTGGCTGCGAATGTTCGCAGCGACCAGTAGGCGGTAAACTCGCAGCTGATATCGAACCCCCTCGCCCCACCCCTCGTCTCTCACGTCCTGTCGCCTCTTGCCGTCGTTCCTCCGTCCCTCTTTGGCCTTTGGGCTTGGGGCTTGGGGCTCGCGAAGCGCGCTATCCACCCTGGACCACCATCCTTTTCAGCCCCTGCTTCATAATAAGGCGCGCCACCGTCACGCTGATCACCAGCCACAGCGCCTGAACCGCCAATAGCCTCGGTAGGGCGCCCAGCGAGCTTCGGCCGAGGACGATCTGCAGCGGGGTATCAAACATCGATGGAAACGGGGTCATGTGGGCGATCGTCTGCAGCCAGCGCGGAAAGGCCGCTATCGGTAGGTTGAAGCCCGAGAAGAACCCGCAGGTGGCCCAGGCGATGTACAGAAGACCACGCGCTTCCAGTGTCCAAAAGGCGATGCAGTTGGCAGCGAAGCGGTAGGCGAAGCTGATCATTGCTGCCAGCGCTAGACTTGCCATGAAGCCCAACCAGACCAGAGGCGACTTGGGAAATGGAATCGCTAGAAACAGGCTGTAGCACACAACCAAGGGCAGTCCGCGAAAGAGGAAGGCATGGAGCGACCTACCTAGATCTTTAGCCTGCCAGACCCAATAGAAGTCGGCTGGTCGCCACAGATCACCGATTACCTCTCCGGTCTTGATAAGGTTGTGCAGTTCCCACCAGCCGAAGATCGATAGAAGGGCGAGTAGTGACTGTCCCCAGGCGGTCAGGCCAAACAACTGCTGCTGATCGTAGCCAGCCAGTGTCCCCCCAGTCGCAGCAAGTACGGCCATATAGAAATAGGAGCGCAAGAACCCCCAGAACAGATTCGTCGCCAGGCCCGCCCACGTGGCGGCGCGATACGCCAGCGCTCGGCGAAACACAGCCCTCGCGAGATACCAGTACTTCGTCAGGTCCAGGCGATCCAGTCCTGATTCCCAGCTCCACTGCGGCCTGTGGGCTACGGGCTGCGGGCTCTTCGTCATCGTCATCAGTCCCCCGCCCCCTTCTCGTATATCCGGCGGACAATCCCCTCAATCTCTGGTTCGCGAATGGTGAGGTCACGGACCGGATAGCGATCGGTTAGCTCACGGATTAGCTGCGCAGCAGTGGTTTGACCTCGATCGAAGTTCAACCATCGGCGCAGCCCCTCGCTGCGCACCTCGACCGCTTGGGAGAGTTCAAGGACGCCTGGATCCCGCTCGAACTCGACGGTTAAGGTACGTTCGCGTCCAAACCGCTCGCGAATGGTCTCGATCCCGTCGTCGAGGATGATGCGTCCCTGATCGATGATCATAATGCGGTCACAGAGCTGCTCGATATCGGACATGTCATGGGTGGTGAGGATGACGGTCGTCGCCTGTTCCTGATTGGCTTCGCGGATGAAGCGCCTGATACGATCCTTGGCGATCAGGTCCAACCCAATGGTAGGTTCATCTAGGAATACGATCTCTGGCTCATGGAGGAAGGCAGCAGCTAGGTCCGCCCGCATTCGTTGGCCCAATGAGAGTTGCCGTACTGGCGTCTGCAGGAACTCACCGAGTTCAAGAAGCTCATCGAACATCTCCATCCTGCGCCGGTAACGATCTTGGGGAACGCGATAGATCGCCTTAAGTAGTTCAAAGGACTCCATGGTCGGGAGATCCCACCATAGCTGACTACGCTGTCCGAACACAACCCCGATCCTTCGGGCGTTGAGCTGACGCTCCCGATGCGGCACCAGTCCAGCCACCTGCACATCCCCAGAGGTGGGGACCAGCACCCCGGTCAGCATCTTGATGGTCGTAGACTTGCCAGCGCCATTGGGACCCAAGAACCCGACTAGCTCCCCGCGCTCAATAGTGAAGGAGAGATGATCCACGGCCACTTTGGCGATGGTCTCCTGCGACACAAAGGACTTCAGCCAACCCAAACGACCGTCATACTGCTTATGCCGATAGTAGGTCTTACATAACTCCTGAACCTCAATGATGGCCACTGATATCCCCTCCCGGGAGATGTGATATTAGCAAGAATGATGCCAATGACGAGTCCACAGACACGTGACACCTGACACCAGAGCACAGCATACGTCACCTTTTCCCTTTGCGGCAACTACTGTGGTCTGTGGTCTGCGGACTCGGTTTTGTACCGGTTCACCTCATCTATGTGTCATATAAGCCGATATTGTGTAATAAATCACAGGGTTTCGGCTATCGGCGTCGAATGTGACACCAGATTAGCGTGCAACGTGCTCCACTGCAGAGCACCCAACCTACCACACAGGGGAGGCGTATTCATCATGGCAGCGATCTGTTCAAATATCCTCGAGGCCGTCGGCCATACCCCATTTGTCCGTCTCAACCGTTTGGTCGATCCGACGCGTGACGCGGAGATCCTGGTCAAGGCCGAGATGCTCAACCCGGGCGGCAGCGTCAAGATCCGCCCCGCTCTCAACATGATTGAGGAAGCCGAGCATCTAGGGCTCCTCCAACCCGATTCCATCATCGTTGAGCCCACCAGCGGCAACCAAGGGATCAGCCTGTCCCTGATCGCTGCGGTCAAAGGCTACCGTGCCATTATCTGCATGCCTGAAAACATGAGCAAAGAGCGCCAGATGCTGATCCGCTCCTATGGAGCTGAGATCGTCTTGACCCCAGCCGGCAAGGATATCGAAGAAGCCATCCGCAACGCCAAGAACAAGGCCGAAGAGCTGGCCGCCCAAAACCCGAAGGTCTTCCTTCCCCAGCAGTTTGCCAATCCCAACAACCCCAAAGCCCACTACCGCACCGGCCTGGAGATCGTGGAAGCGTTGCAGGGACAACCTGTTGACGCCTTCGTCTCCGGTTTCGGAACAGGCGGCACGTTGTCAGGAATCGGCCGTGCTCTACGCGAGGCGTATCCTGGCGTCAAGATCGTCTGTGCCGAGCCTGACCAGGCCGCTGTCCTCCTGGGCAAACCCATGGGAAATCATATGCAACAAGGGATCGGCGACGGTTTCGTCCCACCCAACCTCGACTGTAAGCTGATTGATCAGATCGTTGAGGTCACCGATGAGCAGGCCATCTGCGCCGCCAAGCGCCTCGCCCGTGAAGAGGGGCTCTTTGTCGGGATCTCCAGCGGCACCAACGTACACGTGGCGATGCAGCTTGCCCGCACCCTAGGCCCAGGCAAACGCGTGGTCACGCTTCTGCCGGATGCTGGTTGCCGTTACCTCAGCACTGGGTGTTTTGACTGCTAACACAGCCCACAGCCATCAGCCCGCGGCCCGCAGTGGGGTACGGGCTGACCATAGACGGAACAAGATGTCAAAGGAGATGTCCACACGTGGACATCTCCTTTTTCAGTCTTGGAGCTTGGGCTCCTCTAGTGTCTAGTGTCTTGGGTCTAGTGTCTAGCGCCCGGGGGTGCTTCACCGTGCTACTAGGCGGTCAAAGGCCTCATAGTCATCGATCACCCTCTGGACCACTCCCTCATCGAGCGCTCCGCCCACGACCTGGTTCTGCAGAATCGTTATCACCTTATCCCTACTCATTGGAGACCGATAGGGTCGAGCCTGTCTGAGGGCGGAGAAGACATCGCTCACGGCCACGATCCGACTGCCAAGGTCGAGCTCATCTGCCCCGACACGAAATGGATAGCCACGCCCGTCCAGCCGTTCGTGGTGGTAGGCACCCCACCGCGCCATCCGTTCCAGACCGTCTACCTCGGCCAAGAGATGGTAGGTGTGGTAGGTATGCATCTTCATCACGGCAAACTCATCCGGGGTCAGGGATCCTGGCTTATCCAGGATGTTGTCGTCGACCCCCAGCTTGCCGAGATCATGCAGCAGTGCGGCGATCCGCATCTCCTGCAGCTCGCCAGGAGTAAAACCGAGCCGCTCACTGAGCGCTAGGGCCACCCTGGTCACATCCCGCGAGTGCTGGGCGGTGAAGGGGCTCTTATCGTCGATGACCTCAGCGAAGATCTCAGCCAGCTGCTCGATCACGCCAAGGTCAATGGGGACGGGACTGATCCTGTACAGGCGATCCACGCGCCTCAGCAGGTCTGGCGAGGTCAGGTCGAGCCAGAATGACTCCTGCTGCGCCACGATATCCAGTGCTTCGGTCACCTGGGGACAGAACACTCCTCCGGCCTCGTGGATGGTGGCTAATACCGAGTCGCGCTGGTGCAGGATGTAACGGCTGTCCTTCCTGATGGTCACATCGACCCGATCAGCGAGGTGGATGATATCAGCTAAGCAGGTCCCGTTGCACGCTTGGAAAGCCTGGTGGTGTGCACGAACGATGGGGGCGATCGGACGGAGCAGATCGCTTTTCTCGAGCAAGGCCGCGCCGCGCTCGGCATGCGGTTCCGGTTGAGTGACCTCAAACTGCACTAAGTCGCGACGCATGGTTGAGGTACTCACCCCCAGGTCATGGATCAGGCTGGCATAGAAGAGCTGTTCACGCTCGGTTTGCGGCAGACCAAGCTGCTCCGCCAGGCGTCCACTAAGGTAACATACACTCAGACCATGGCGCAACGAGGCGAAGTCGCTGCCGCCGACTAGATCAAGCGCCTTAGACAAGGAAAATAGCAGCTGGACAAGCGGATTGCGTAGCATGTATCATCCTCCGAGCGTGTATCTCACCCATCTATTTTCCATACGTTTAGCTGCAACTCCTGCCGTATCGAAGTCTGTTGTTCGGCAATCAGCGCGGCTAACTGCGTCTTTTGTGGTCGCCAAGAGGATATACTTACCCGTAGAACAATGAAAGGAAGGGTTACCATGAAGAACAACATGACAGCTGCCAACCTTCGCTCTGCCTACGGTGGCGAGAGCATGGCCTACATGCGTTATCGCGTCTGGGGTGACAAGGCGAAGCAAGAGAAGCATCCCAACGTCGGACGGTTATTCGATGCGGTCGCCTTTGCCGAATGGGCCCACGCGCGCAACCACTTCAATGAGCTCAAGGGGCTAGAAGGCGACTTTCTGGTGCCCTCCATGGCAGCGTTTGGAGTCGGTAGCCTGGTCCAAAACCTTGAGTGGGCGAAGGCCGGCGAGGACTTTGAGATCGAAGAGATGTACCCCTCCTATAAGGCTGTCGCTGAGATGCAGAAAGAGGACAAGGCCCTCCGCTCCATCAACTTCGCTCTAGCCGCTGAGAAGAACCACAGCGAACTCTTCGCTAAGGCCCTGACAATGGTGCGTGAGGGAAAGGACTACTCAGACGTCAAGCTCTCGGTCTGCCCGATCTGCGGTCACACTCGTGAAGGCGATGCACCCGACCGCTGCCCGATCTGCGGCGCACCGAAGGAGAGGTTCCATGAGTTCTAGAGCCCACAGCCCCCAGTAGATCATCCATGGGAAAACGCGAAGATGCCCCGTCGACCATTTCTGGTCGGCGGGGCATCCTCCCTTATAGTGGATTCCTGCTTCGCTCTCTGGATAAGAAGCGGACACTCTCCGTGTAGCCACACTCCTTCGCCACTCTGACCGCTTGATCGAGGGCAGTGCCCACGTGATCAGGTTCATGGGCGTCTGACCCTAACACGATGGGGATACCATGCCGGTGCAACTGTTCGACGAACGCCCTTGGAGGGGTTATCTGCTGTGCGGGATAGCGATAAAGCATACCGGTATTGATCTCTGCACAGACGCCACTCTCACCCATTGCTTGCGCTAAGCGTTGGTAGTGAGGCTCGAGGTCAAAGGACGGGTGGTCTCCATACATGCCGATCACGAAGGGATGACCGATCACATCAAATAGCCCCGAGGAGATGGATTGCTCCAGGACCTGGATATAGTCCGCGTAGATCGTATCGATACCGCGCCTCTGCCATTCGTCGCGCAGAGGAAGATGATCATAGCCCCAGCCGCCCAGCCAATGAACTGACCCGGTGACGTAGTCCCAGGGGTAGGGTTGCAGTATCTCCGCCAGGCGCTTCTCTTCACCCGGGAAATAGCAGACCTCGATCCCAAGCTTTACGGGATACCCTTCTGCCTTGGCCCTCTGGATGAACTCCACCCATTCGTCCAACCGATAGACGAATTTGCGCTTCCCCTGCAACCACTGATCCTGATAACGACCGACAATGCTCTCGTCGCGAACAACGCTTTGATAGCAGGGCATGAACTCATGGAAGTGGTGCGAGTGCTCGGTAATACCAAGCTCCTCTACCCCTCGCTTACGTCCCCCTGCAATCATCTGATCAAGATAGGCGAATGTATACTCGCCCCGTTCAAGATGCATATGGTGATCGATGAGCATGGTAACCACGTCCTTAGTCAGGATGATTGGCTTTGAAAGCCTGAGTGGACGCGGGCGCAGCTGAGTGGCGCCCCTACAGATGACTCTGCTGATATCAGCTAGACAGCATCATAACAGAAAACTTGGTTGTATTCCCAATTCCTAACTCTTAATTCTTAACTCCTAATTCTTGCTCGCGCGTCACCCTCCTCACGAACGACACCAACGCCACGCGGGTAGGGTCGTTCTCCCGCGCGAAGCCCGAGATGATATCGATATGGCGCAGCGACGGAAAGAGTATCAACTGCACATCGGCACCCGCCGCGACGAGCTTCTGATCAAAAGCCAGCGCTTGCCGTGGGTCCACCAGCCAATCATCGCTACCGTGTAGGATCAGGCAGGGTGGTTCTATCCCGCTGACATGGTTGATCGGCTGCGCCTCTTCCCAGTGGGTGGAGTCAGCCACGAAATCGCGCAGCATCCCTTTGGGAGGTTGAGCATCCCATGCCCCAAAGGAGTACACCCCGCTGATCGGGACCCAGCCTCTGATGACGCCCCCGGCTTGGCGAAACCCGTGCGTCCACTTCGGATCACAGGCTGCCAAAGCGGCAAGGTGCCCACCTGCAGACTGTCCGGTGATCACCACGCGAGTGGGATCACCACCTAGGTGGCTGCTCTCCTCCGCGACTGACCGCAGTGCTAAGGAGATGTCCTCAATCTGTGCTGGATAGGTGGCATGGGGCACCAGCCGGTAGCTGGGCAGGACAGCCACGAACCCCTCTTGGGCAAGCGCATAGCCGACATAGCGGTGAAGCTCCTTCGAACCCTGCCGCCAGCCGCCTCCATGGATGAAGAAGACCACCGGCAACGGCGCTTGGCGCTCAGCGGGGATGAAGACATCGTAACGCTGTCTGCGATCCCGGCCATAGGGGATGTTGAACACCTCGCGGACCCCCATCTTGATGGTTGTGGTCTGCCGGTGGTGTTCAGGCAATGAGCCGAAGAATGATGTCCAGTCCCGCATCGCCCACCATCGCTTCTGTGAGCGCGATCGGTTGATAGATCTCGTCAGCTTCATAAAGGCCCATCCCTTCACCTACACACAAGTCTACGACTCCGCCTGACCCTTATTCTGACGGGGCGCACTGGTGAGCACCCGTGCCAAAGAACCCGTGATGATCAGTCCGGCGGCGATCGCCCCGGCGCTGAAGACGGTCTCCAGGGTCCTGGTTGCTCCTACCCCCACGTCACCACGAAGGAAGGCTAGCATGGCCGAATAAGCCACTGCCCCCGGTACCAGCGGGACAATTCCAGGTAGGATGAAGATACTGGCGGGTGCTCGCAGATGGCGCGCTGCCCATTCACCGACGATCCCTACAGACAGTGCGCCCACCAGCGTCGCCATGATGGTTCCTCCGCCGGCTCCCATGACCAATCTCAGTCCTAACCAACTACACATCCCTGCCAAGCCACCGACCAGCAAACTCCTCAGGGGTACATTGTAGAGACAACCAAAGGCAACGCTAGCGACAAGCGCCAAGATCAGCTCCGGCAGCATCAGATCCACCCTCCTACCCAAACATAGACCCCCAGTGCCAGGGCCACCCCAGCAGCGATGGCGGTGGCCGCGATGATCGACTCGAGGCCACGAGTGGTCCCCGAGATCAGATCTCCAGCGACCAAGTCACGCACCGAGTTGGTGATGGCGACCCCGGGAACCAGGGTCATGATCGCACCGGGGACAACCGCGTCCAGGTTGAGACCGTAGGACCGCAGCAGCCATGCTCCCGTGATGGCAACGCTTGCGCCGATGAGACCTCCGACAAAGTCGCTCATGAAGCGGACCATGGGAAGAGGCCTAATCCCTTCCTTGACCACCTGCACCATCAGGCTGGCCACAAAAGCCAGCAGAAAGTCCAGCCAGCTTCCACCGAAAAGCTTGGTAAAGCACGCCCCACCGATCCCTGCCGCCAACAGCCGCTGCCAGCGTTCGGTCAGTGTCCCCTGCTGCTCAATATCTGCCAACCTTGCAGCGGCCTGATCGAGGCTGATCGCACCTTTGGCCAGGTCCCTGGAGCAGTCAATGATCTGATAGATCTTGTTGAGGTCCAGCGTGCGCTCGCGGACACGCCTAACCTGGGTGAGCCGCGCTCCGTTCTGCTCCTCTAGCGTCACAAAGAATCCGACCGGCGTGACGATGGTATCCACCTTGCAGCCCGGACAGGCCTTGCCCATCCATTCCATGGTCTCTTCCACGCGGTAGGTCTCTGCGCCATTCTTAAGCATCAGTTCCCCCGCTCGCACGACCAACTGCAGCACACGTTCAGACATAGTGGCTACGCTCCATTTTCTCTCGTAGTGGGCAAGCCAGGAGTTAGGAGCTTGCACGACTTCACTACTGCGTAATTACAAGACCTGAACTCCGATTATACGTCAGGCAAGTTCCGAGACGAGGAGCTATGCAATACGCTTGGAGCTCAATCTACCCGTATTATAGCACCAGACTGCTCTTACCGCAGAAAATTCCGTTCTTCAGGCTTTGGCTTCGAGCGCTGGTGTGTTACTCTATTGACAGACTTATCATCAGGAACTTACATGACTTCATCACGGCAAACCCACACTGCCCTCAACACCTTGATTCCGCAGTCGCACACTTTAGTGGCAATCTGCTTCATTAATGCTTGCGGCTGTGCCGCATCATTGTCATGCAAGTTCCTAAAAGCTGAGCTATGCAAGATGCCAATCGTGACAAGGGGTGAGCCGATGCCTGAGAAGATATTGGTGGTCGATGATGAGCCGTCGATCCTAACACTGGTGGAATATCACCTGAAGAAGGCGGGATACCAGGTCATGACTGCGGAGGATGGTGCCCAAGCGCTGGATAAGGCCATTCGCGAGAAGCCTGACCTGATGGTTCTGGATGTGATGTTGCCTGATCTCGATGGGTTCGAGGTCTGTCGGCAGCTGCGTAAAGCGGCCGACACTCCGATCCTCTTCTTGACAGCCCGAGATGATGAGATCGACCGGATCGTCGGTCTAGAGCTCGGCGCCGATGACTACCTGACCAAGCCCTTCAACCCGCGTGAACTGACAGCAAGGGTCAAGGCCATCTTGCGTCGCACTAACCCTGTCCAAAAGTCGGATGATGCCGAGCGCATCGATGCCGGAGATCTGGTCATTGATCTGCGGCGGCACGAAGTCCTACTGCGTGGTGAGGCGGTCGCGCTCACACCCAAAGAATTTGAGTTGCTAGAGACACTGGCGAGAAACTCTGTGATGGCCATGAGTCGTGAACTTCTGCTCGATCGGGTCTGGGGAAGTGATTTCTTTGGCGACGCGCGGATCGTCGACGTACACATTAGCCATCTACGGGACAAGATCGAGATCGACCCAGGACAACCGACCTATGTGAAGACGGTTCGTGGTGTCGGTTACAAGTTTCGAGACTTGTAGCCATGAAAACCATCCGCGGACGCATTCTAAACTCCTATTTGCTGCTCCTGATGATCACGCTGCCCCTGATGGCGGTGGTGCTGACATTTGCACTGCGCGACTACTACCTTAGCCTTACCGAGAGAAACCTGACCACCCAAGCACGGTGGATATCCCAAAGTAGCATCGCATACCTGCGCGAAGACGCACAGAACTCCCTGCGGGCTCTCGTTGGCGGGTTTGGTTCACAGCACAGTCTCCGCGTCACAGTTACCGACGCGAAGGGGGTCGTCATAGCCGACACTGATGCTGATCCGAGCAGCATGGAGAACCACGCTGCTCGACCCGAGATCGCCGCCGCGTTGATAGGTAGGGTTGGTCGAGCACAGCGCACCAGCGGAACGACACAGTGGCCCTTTCTGTATGTCGCGGTACCAGTTGATGATGACGGCGCGATCATCGGTGCGGCTCGTGTTGCGCTTCCCCTGAGTGATGTCAACGCGGCGATTGGTCGCCTGTGGATGATCGTTATCTTCTCCCTACTGCTCGCCATGGCCCTGGCGGCGTTCATCGGCATGAAACTGGCTAGAAGGATCACCGAGCCAATCGAGCAACTCTCGCAGGCCGCCCAGGAAGTGGCGAAGGGACGCTACTGGCATCGAGTGAGTATCGGCAACCGCGACGAGATCGGTCAGCTTGGTGAGACCATTAACCACATGGCAACCAGTATCCAGGAGAAGATCGACCTGATCAGTGAGGGCAAGGAGCAACTTGAGGTGGTACTGCGGCAGATGGTCAGCGGTGTACTCCTACTGGAGCGCAACGACGAGGTGACCGTCATCAACCCCGCCGCTAGAACGATGTTAGGGTTCGATGGGCCCATCAGCGGTCTCAGCGTGCTGGATGTGACCAAGAGCCGGGAACTGGCCGATGCCTGTCAGCGAGTTCTCTTAAGCGGCGAGACCGCCAGTATCGAGGTGCGGGTCATCTATCCAAGAGAGCGCATCCTACAGGTTGATGTCAGCCCCATGCGCCATACCCCGCGCAGCGGTCCGGTGGCAATCGTGATGGTGTTGCACGATATTAGCCGCCGCAAGCAAGAGGAGCGTTACCGTGCTGAACTGGTTGCCAACGTATCGCACGAACTGCGCACACCGGTGACCGCCATCAAGGGGTTCGCCGACACACTGCTCGAAGAGGCCGCCGACGACCCCCAGGCAACCAAAGAGTTTGTCCAGATCATCGCCAAGGAGGCTAATCGGCTGAACTTGCTGATCGCCGATCTACTTGAGCTTGCTCGCATTGAGGCACAGGAGATCCAGCTGCATCGAGATGTGATCGATGTGCGTGAGCTAATCGCTGAGGTACTGCTTCGCTTTAAGACCAGGGCACAAGAGCAGCAGTTGGAGATCACCACCGACTGCCCGCCTAGCCTGACCGTGTGGGCTGACAGGGAGCGGATCATCCAGATCATCTCCAACCTGGTTGACAATTCGATCAAGTACACCTCACCCGGCGGTCGGATTACCCTCAATGCATTCGAACGTGGCGATAGGACCGAGATTGCAGTAGCCGATACAGGCGTAGGCATTCCGGCGGATGATCTGAAGCGAGTCTTTGAGCGCTTCTACCGCGTCGAGAAGGCACGCAGCCGCAAGCTGGGCGGGACGGGCTTGGGTCTCTCGATTGTCAAGCACCTTGTCGAGCTTCACCAAGGACGCATCTGGTTGGAGAGCGAGGTCGGCAAAGGAACAACTGCTCATCTCACACTCCCAAGAAGCGAGGGCAACACCAATAACAGGGTCTGAGCGCACACCGCTCAGACCCTGTTTAATATTATCTTAACACTAGGTTGCGCTAAGCTTCACGATTCCTTGCCTGGGAGTTCAAACTGGCGCTGTAGAATGAAATCGTAATAACAAAACGAAATCAGGAGGCGCAAAAACTCATGACTAAACGTATGATAGCTCTCTTAGCGGTTCTGTCCCTCGTCACCTTGTCCCTGATTGGCTGCGCTCCCAAACAGCCAGCTCAACCCGCCCCTTCTTCCGGTGTGTCCGGGTCTTTCACCACTGCTGGTTCGACCTCAGTCCAACCACTCTCCGAACTCCTGGCTGAAGGGTTCATGGCCAAGAATGAACAGGTTAGAATCACGGTTCAGGGTGGCGGCTCCAGTCAGGGGATTGCCGCTGCACAAAGCGGTACAGCTCAGATCGGCGCCTCATCGCGTGATCTGAAGACCGAGGAGAAAGCTGACCTAAAGGAAAACGTCATCGCCCGTGATGGTATTGCACTGATCGTCAACAAGGCCAACAAGGTTGAAGACTTGACCGTTGCACAGATCCGTGGGATCTATGCTGGTGATATCAAGAACTGGAAGGACGTCGGTGGTGCTGATGCTGCCATCGTAGTCGTGACCCGTGATGAGGCATCCGGCACTCGTGGTGCTTTTGAAGAGATCATCATAGGCAAGGACAAGAAGATCATCAAGGAAGCCATCGTTCAGACCTCGGGCGGTGCTGTCTCCGCCGCTGTTGAAGGTAACCCGAACGCCATCGGCTACATCTCCTTCTCCGGTCTCTCCGACAGAACCAAGTCCCTCAAGGTCGAGGGAGCAGCTCCCACCGCTGACAATGTCAAGAGCGGCAGCTACAAGGTCAACCGTCCGTTCATCTACCTGACAAAGGGTGAACCATCCGGAGCTATCAAGGCCTTCATCGAATTCGCTCTCTCTGCTGAGGGACAGAAGATGGCTGAGAGCCTACACCTCCTCACTGTGAAATAAGAGCTGGGACTCCACTTGGGTCGGGTGGCTACGTCAGGGACTTGCATGACTTCACTTTGGGAAATTTGCATAGTCGTCAACACCTTTTCTACGTCATGCAAGTCCCTGAAGAGCGAATGATGCAAGATGTTAACCTAGGTAGCCACCCAAATCGCTTTTAGAAAGGAGATGAGCACGTGCGCAGACGTGAGACCACCGTTCAGTTTCTCCTGCTCTGCTCCGCCGCCGTTGCCATCTTAGCGGTGGGTCTAATCACCTATTTCATCGTTGTCACAGGACTCCCAGCGTTAGCCCAGGACGGTCCGCTTCGTTTCATCTCTGGTACGAACTGGGATGTGCGCGACAACGTCTATCAGGTCTTCCCCTTCATTGTTGGCACGGTGGCCGTAACCCTTGGCTCGCTTACTCTCGGTCTTCCCCTTGGTCTTGCCACGGCCATCTTCTTGGCTGAGTTCGCCCCAGCTCGCGTGGCCCGGCTGGTCCGTCCTGCAGTTCAGTTGCTAGCAGGTATCCCATCGGTCGTCTACGGCTTCTTCGGCATCGTCGTTCTGGTCCCATTGGTCCGTGATACCTTCGGCGGCACCGGTTACGGGATAGCCACCGCGTCGATCATCCTCGCCGTCATGATCCTGCCGACCATCATCAGCATCAGCGAAGACGCCTTGCACGCAGTCCCCAAGGAGTACCGCGAGGGGTCGCTGGCTCTGGGAGCCACCCGTTGGCATACCGTCAGCCGCGTCATCCTGCCAGCCGCGAGTTCTGGGATCGTCACCGGTGTCGTCCTCGCCGTGGGACGTGCTATCGGCGAGACCATGGCGGTAATCATGGTCGCGGGCAACAGCAAGGCACTGCCCAAGTCGATCTTCGACACCACGCGTACCCTCACCAGCGCCATCGCCATCGATATGAGCTACGCCAGCGGCCTGCACCGTCAGGCCCTCTATGCCACCGCCATCGTCCTCTTGGTCTTCATTATGATGATTAATGGCGTTGTCGGATTGACGAAACGAAAGGCAGGTGCGTAAGTGTGAGCCGATCAGCAAAACAGCGCACCGCCCTATTCTTTCTCTGGATAGCCGCCGCCATCACCCTCGCTCTCTTGATTCTAATCATCGGCCATGTCCTTGTCCGCGGAGTCGGACAGATCGACTGGGACTTTCTCACCCAGAATCCTCGCCAAGCTGGCAAGATGGGCGGCATACGTAGTACCATCATTGGCACCGCCTATCTCACAGCGGTGGCGCTGGCGATCGCGACCCCGATCGGTGTGGCAGCTGCCATCTACCTCACCGAATATGTGAAGCAGAGCCCCTTCGTGCGCCTGATCCGCTTCGGTACCGAGGCGCTGGCTGGCATCCCATCGATCGTCTTCGGCCTGTTCGGCTACAGCCTGTTTGTTGAGAAGCTCCACTGGGGGTGGTCCGTCAGATCTGGCGGTGCGACGCTCGCTCTCATGGTTCTGCCCTTTATCATCCGCACCTCCGAAGAGGCGATCAAGGCCGTACCTCGTTCCTACCGTGAGGGTAGTCTAGCCCTGGGAGCGACTCAGTGGCAGACCATTCGGCGCGTCGTCCTGCCCAGTGCCATCCCCGGCATCATGACTGGCGTAATCTTGGCTATCGGTCGCGCGGTCGGCGAGACAGCAGCGGTGCTTCTGACCGCAGGCAGCCCGGTCTTTGCCCCGACCAGTCTCAGCGACCCAGCCCGCAGTATGGCGGTGCACCTGTATTACCTAGCTTCAGAGAATCTTTCCATGGAGCGCTCCTACGGAACGGCAGCTGTCCTAGTCTTCCTCATCCTGGGGATCAACGTTCTAGCGGGACAGATGGCCAAACATTGGGCTACGAGGGGTGCGGGGACAGCATGATTAGAAGCCCGCAGCCCACTGCCCGCGGCCCGCGGCACTCGAGCAACACATTGAATGAGCGATCAGTGCTGCAGCGTTTCTGTCGCTCGGGAATTACGGATGATCGGGCTACGAGATCAGACTGCGGCACACAAAGGTTGACACATGATGGTCCACCCTACTGCGGGCTGTGGGCTGCGGGCCGCGGGCATTTGTACACTAGATGGTTGGGAGGAGATTCGGATGACCTTTGCCACCAAAATCGAGGCTAGAGGCCTCGATCTCTACTACGGTCAGTTTCAGGCACTAAAAAAGATCGACCTCAGTATCCCCAATCGGCAGGTGACTGCCCTGATCGGGCCGTCAGGCTGCGGAAAGTCAACTTTCCTGCGCACCCTGAACCGTATGAACGACCTCATCGAGGGGGTCAAGATCAATGGTGATATCATCATTGATGATCAGAACATCTATGCGGCAGATGCCGATGTGGTGGCGCTGCGTAAGCGCGTCGGCATGGTCTTTCAGCGCCCTAACCCTTTTCCCATGAGCATCTTTGACAATGTCGCCTATGGCCCCCGCACTCACGGGGTGAAGGGAAAGCGGGTCCTAAGCGAGATCGTCGAGAAGAGGCTTCATCAGGCAGCACTCTGGGATGAGGTCAAAGATCAGCTGGGCAAGTCCGCCCTCGCTTTGTCCGGCGGTCAGCAGCAGCGGCTGGTCATCGCGCGCTTGTTGGCGGTGGGGCCAGAGATCATGCTGATGGATGAACCAGCATCGGCACTCGACCCGATCTCTACAGCAAAGCTGGAAGATCTGATCGGTGAACTCAAACAGAAGTATACGGTGGTTATTGTGACGCACAATATGCAGCAGGCCGCGCGTATCTCTGACCAGACGGCCTTCTTCCTCACTGGTGAGATGATCGAGTGCGGACCCACCGATAAGGTCTTCACCACCCCACAGGATAAGCGCACCGAGGATTATATCACCGGGCGGTTTGGATGATGCGAGCGCCGAGGCGCTCTAGTCCCTGGTCTCCAGTCCCTAGTCCCTAGTAGGACTGCTGAGAGACCACGGTCACGAGCTACGCTACGCCGCAACTCCTGTTGCTTCTCTCATGACTTATGACTCATGACTCTTGACCAGCCTTAAAGGAGGGTACAGCATGCCCAGAGCATCATTTCAGACTGAACTCAAGGAGCTCCAACACCATCTCATGGAAATGGGAGTGGCCGTGGAAGAGGCGATCTTCTACGCCGTCAAGTCGTTGGCCGATCAGGATACTGCCATGGCTCAACAAGTGATTGATCGCGATGATCATATCGATGCCATGGAACACCAGATTGAAGAAGCCTGCCTCCGCCTGCTGGCCCTTCAGCAACCCATGGCCAGTGATCTCCGTGTCATCGGCACCGCGCTAAAGATCGTCACGGATCTGGAGCGCATGGCAGACCACGCTGTCGACATTGCCGAGATCACCCTCAAGATCGGAAAACAACCCTTGATCAAGCCTTTGATCGATATTCCGGTCATGGCCGATATCGCCAAGACCATGACCCGGAGCGCATTGAACGCTTACATCCATCGTGATCAAGAGGCGGCTCTGGCGATGATCAAGATGGACGACAAGATGGACGCCCTTTATAGGGCAATCTTCGATGAACTGTTAATGATGATGAGCGAGGATGCCTCGATCGTCACCCAAGCCACCTATCTGCTCCATGTCGCCCTCCACCTCGAACGGATCGGCGACCACTGCACCAACCTCGGCGAGTGGATCATCTACATGCTGACCGGGGTCCGGGAAGACCTCAACAAATAGGCAAGGGTTGCACAGGGCGCCCGCCCCACTTAGTGGGTGCGGACGCCCTGTGGGCTTGTGTGACCCAGATGAGTGATGCTGGCTTGGCTGGATATCTGACTCTATCTCTCAGGATATGTCACTTGAGTACCTGTACATCTCATGGTAGTGTATTCACAGCAGCTGAGTATAGTTAAGTATACTCACCTACTGTGAAACGGTGCGTATCAGGGAGGCATCACATGTTACTGACTGTTGACATAGGCAATACCAACACTCACCTTGGCTGGTTTAGCGGTGACCGTTTGCAGCAAGTGGAAGTAATCCCGACGAAGCGCGTGGCATCCGATTACGTTCGACATCTGCAGTCCAGCTTGCCTCGGGCAGATAGGGTGATCGTCGCATCGGTGGTCCCAGCCGCATCAAAGGCCTGGCTGCATGCGACCATTGACAAAGGATGGCCGAAACCCCATTTTGTCAAGGCACAGGACAACTTTGGCATCTCCTTTGCTGGGATAGCCCATCACGAGTTGGGGGCCGATCTCTTCGTCAATGCTGTGGCCAGTCGTCACCTTTTCGGACCGGATATCCTCAACGTCGATCTGGGTACCGGGTCGACCTTCTGCGTAATCAAAAACGGTGTCTATCTTGGCACCAGCATCGTGCCCGGCCTGAAGGTGGCCCTCAACGCCCTGGTCACGGGGACGGCCCTGCTTCCTGAGGTCGAGCTGAAGAAGGTGCGTCCCATCACTCAGACCAACACCGTGGCCTGCCTACAGTCAGGCATCTATCATGGCTACACCGCCCTAGTTCAAGGCATGATCAAGGCGATAAAAGATGAACAAGGCCCCCTGCAGGTGGTCCTGACAGGGGGAATCGGCAGCTTCCTGAAGGAAGAACTGGCTGATCTAGTGGATCATATGGCACCGGATCTAACGCTTGATGGACTGAAGCTGATCGACCGACTGATGGGAGGCGAGTAGAGATGAAGCTGTCCACACGCCAGATTACCTTAGCGGGCATGTTTGGTGCCCTGACCTTATTCTTGGGCATAACCAACTGGGGTTTCTTCCCCATCCCGATCCCGCTGGTCGGGGCGGTGACGATTATGCAGATCCCGGTCATCATGTCTGGAATCTACGCTGGGCCAGTGGTGGCGTCATCCGTTGGTCTGCTCTTTGGCCTATTTACCCTCAAGTACATGGGTGATTTTCGTGTCGTCATCCCTGCCCGTCTGCTGATTGGTGTGGCATCTTGGGCAGCGTTCACCATCACCCAACGCATCCTGTCGCGCTGGGGACCACGCCGCCGTGTTCTGATCAGCGGTGCCCTGGCGGGCTTTCTCGGGGCAGCATGCAACACGATCGGGACACTCTCTTTGGCCACACTTTTTGGCTATATGACACCTGCAGTAGCCTGGTCTACTGGCATCACCCTGGGCTTCCCTGAGGCTATCGTGAGCGGAGCGATTGTGGCTCTGCTAGCCGTACCGCTCAGCCGCTTCATCTCTCGCTAACGGCTGCTCTGGTTGATGCCCTCATCCAGGCTGCGTAGACGGGGAGCCATCCGGCTCTCACCGTATCCTTCCAGCGGAGTGATAGCCCGGTTGTTGATGGCCCGATGGGTCGGGCTTGCATGGCTAACCAACCCCTGCAAGGGTGATGGGCCAGCCGCTGGTTCGGTTACCCACTATCCCCAATGCCGAATCAGAAGGCCGCCTCTAGCGAGGCGGCCTCTACTCTTGTTAGTTGTGATTATTCCAGTGAACGGCTACTGATCTTCTCCAAGATCATCTCCTGGAACTGCTCCAGGCTCATACTGCCCAGGTCCTGACGGCCCTGCTTGCGCACCGCAACGGCGCCGCTCGACTGCTCCTTCTCCCCCACCACTAGGATATAGGGGATCTTTTGCGTTTCGGCCTTGCGAATCTTGTAGCCGATCTTCTCGCTGCTGGTATCGAGCACCACGCGCACCTTGCTCTGACGCAACTTATCGGCGACTTCTTGGGCGTAACCCAGGAAGTTCTCGCCCACAGGCAAGACAGCGACCTGCTCAGGAGCAATCCAGAGCGGGAACTTGCCGGCAAAGTGTTCGATCAGGATACCGATGAAGCGCTCCAGGGCACCGAAGATCACGCGGTGAATCATCACCGGGCGTTTGTCCTGACCATCGGCATCGGTGTAGGTCAGCTCGAAGCGTTCGGGAAGCTGGTAGTCGAGCTGGATGGTGGCCAACTGCCACTCACGCTGCAAGGCATCAGTGACCATGAAGTCCAGCTTCGGCCCATAGAAGGCGCCATCACCCTCGTTGATGATGAAATCCTTGCCGTTGGCACGGATCGCCTCTTTCAGCGCTTCCTCGGCGGCGTTCCAGTCCTCGAGCTCACCCATGTAATCTTCGGGACGGGTGGAGAGGAAGATCTTATAGTCCAGCCCAAACAGCGAGTAGAACCGGTCCACCAAGCCTACGATCTCACCGATCTCACTGGAGATCTGATCGGGGCGGACGAAGTTGTGCGAGTCATCCTGGGTGAACTCGCGCAGGCGGAAGAGACCGTTGAGCGCACCGGTGATCTCATTGCGATGCAGATGACCAAACTCATTGAGCTTAATCGGTAGATCGCGATAGCTACGCTTTTGGGTGCCGTAGACCAGGATGGAGTCCGGGCAATCCATGGGTTTTAGAGCCCACTGGGTATCGCCATCATTGACCACATACATGTTCTCTTGATAATGATCCCAGTGGCCTGAACGCTTCCAGAGGTCCACGTTGAGCATCGAGGGGGTCTTGATCTCGGTGTAGCCGAGCTTGTCATGCTCTTCGCGCCAGAGGTCAACTAAGGTGTTGAAGATACGCAGACCCTTGTGGTGCCAGAAGACCATGCCAGGGGCCTCGGGATGGAAGGAGAAGAGATCGAGTTCACGGCCCAACTTGCGATGGTCGCGACGCTTGGCTTCCTCCAAGAGCTCCAGATACTGATCCAACTCTTTCTGGCTGGCGTAGGAGATAGCATAGAGGCGCTGCAACATCGGACGCTTCTCGTCGCCGCGCCAATAGGCCCCTGCATTGCTCATCACCTTGAAGGCTTTGATTCGACCAGTACTCGGCAGGTGCGGTCCACGACAGAGATCGGTGAAATCGCCCTGATGGTAGAAGCTAATGGTCGCGTCAGCAGGCAGGTCCGAGATCAGTTCGACCTTATAGGTTTCACCTTGCGCCTGGAAGTAAGCCAGTGCCTCATCGCGCTCTTTTTCGTTGCGAATGAACGGGATATCCGCTTTGACCAGCTCAGCGAACTTGGCCTCGATGCGAGCGAAGTCTTCCGGAGAGAATGGAACTTCCTTGTCAAAGTCATAGTAGAAGCCCTTGGCGATGGCCGGGCCGATGGCCACCTTGGCTTCAGGGAAGAGGCTCTTGACCGCCTGCGCCATGACGTGGGCCGAGGAGTGCCAGAAGACCTGCATCCCCTCTGGACTGTCGATGGTTACGACCTCAAGTCTGCTATCCTTGCTGATCGGCGAGGATAGATCATGAATCTCGCCATCAACTTTGACGGCAACCGCATCCTTGGCCAGCTTGCGGCTGATACTCTCGGCCACTTTGGCCCCGGTGGTCCCAGCCTCATACTCGCGGATAGAACCATCGGGTAAGGTGATCTTGATCTGATTGTCAGCCATGTCCTTCATCTCCTCTGATATAGTGGGGTTCCGAGCTTGGGACGGCTGAACAGCATATGAAAAAGCAGCCCAATCGTCCCTGAGTAAACTCAGAGACGAAAGCAACTGCTTCCGCGGTTCCACTCTGATTGGCACACCGTGCCCGCTTGCGGCCCGTCAAGGACCGTTTACTGCTTATACGGCCAGCTAACCGTCATCACATACCGCTCACGAAGCCCGCAGCCATCAGCCCGCAGCCCGCAGTAGAGTCATAAGTCAGGACGCAAAACCGAAGAGAAGACATCCATGACCTGACGGCACTCCACTTGGGACTAGGGACTAGGGACTAGGGACTCGCGGAGCTGGCTCCGCGACGCGACTCCGGAGGGGTTTTCGGCTCTACGGTCCAGGAAGCTCACAGCCAAGGCTTCCCTCTCTGCAGGACTGAGTCAAAGCTTACTCGTCTCCATCATTGTCTTTAGATTATGATATCCATTTTGCCCGTGGGAGTCAAGGCGAGCCTATCCCACTTTGAACATCATTTTGGGAGCAGCCTTTAGAGCGCGACGATCATCCCGCCGCGACCAGCATAGGTGCCCATGGTGGAGCCCATATGATTGATGATCACTTGGCGTGGGTGGCAGCGACGATGGATCTCCTGGCTGAGGAGCTCCGCATCGGCTAAGTTGTCAACATGGGTGATGCCGACCACGCGATCAGAAAGATCAAGCCCTTTTTCGGCGATCAGCTCGACCACGTGGCGCAGGAAACGCCTCTTGCCCATGATCCGCTCCTTCATCTCGACCGCCCCATCATGGTTGGCCAGCAGGACCTTGATATTGAGCAGACTGGCCAAAGACCCTTGAAACCTGCTCAAGCGTCCGCCCTTGACGATATTCTCCAAGGTATCAAGCAAGACGAGAATGGTCTGCTGATCGCGATGACGCTCCAACTCGGCGACGATCTCCGCTCTGGTGGCGCCTTGTTCAGCCAACTGCGCGGCCTTGAGCACTTGAATCCCGTGCCCCAACGATCCCGCTAAGGTGTCGAAGATCTCTACATCGGCGCCGACCAGCGACTTGGCCATGGACGCGGACTGATAGGTCCCACTGAGCTTGGACGAGATGGTCAGGCACAGCACCTGCCCATCTTTCCCTAGACGTGCGTAGGCCTCGGCAAAGGACTTAGGTGAGGGCTGCGATGTCTTGGGCAGCTCCTGGCAGGCAAACATCTTCTGGGCAAACTCGGCGGCGGTGAGGTCAACCCCTTCGCAGTATTCCTGACCGCCTATGCTCACGGTAAGCGGCACGACCGTAATCCCATAGCGCTCAATCAGATCCTGCGGCAGATCAGCCGAACTATCGGTGACGATCGATAACATTATCTCCTCTCCTTATCGCTCCTTTTGCCGAGTGGTTTCGGCGCGCTGGGGCGTTTTCCTCCCTCCATAGATACCTGTCGACTAACGTATATGAACGAGCCATCACCTATTGAACACGTTCTCACAGGGTTTTCTCGACGATCATCCTAGACCTCGCCGACGTCAGTACCATGGCAGTCCGGAGCAGAGATGAGGATGAACACTACCCCGAGTTAAGTGGTCACGACCTACCAGACCGAGGAGACCACAAAGCTGCTGGAAGAAGAGTTCGAGGGAGCCAAGACGTCCCGCAAAAAAGCAAGTTAGTTCCTAATTTCACAATTGACTGACAATTTGTCTAAGTGATAGAATGGAACTGACCCAATGTGGCTCTAGACCACTCTGGCGAGGGGAGGCTGACGAGATGAAGGAATGCATGGAACTTCAGCATATGGCCGAGTGCTGCGGCATCTGCCATGTCACTGTCTGCGAGCGCCCAGATAATCAGCTGAGCGTCAATATCCTCTGGAAGACCGAGAACAATGTAGTGGCCGAACAGACCATCCTCTGTACCTCTTCCTGCAAGACGGTCCATGATCTTCTAATTGCCAACGGCGTTGAGATGACCTTGGCAGATGCGGTCTGCTCCCAGATGAACCTAGGCTAATAGCCCGAAGGCATCAGCCATCAGCCATCAGGTGAAGTGCTGATCGCGGCGCGGCCTTGGCTTGTCATGTCCGTCGCCACACAGGGAAGTGATGGGGAAACTAATTACGAAAAAGCGCAACACCGTTTCGGGCGTTGCGCTTTCGCTTACTTCCAGATCACAGAGGTGGCGCTGCTATTCTTGCAGGCGTTTCCCGCAGTTGTTGCAGAAACGGTCACCCTCACGGTTGACCGTGCCGCACTCGCAGGTCACCGTCGCGGATGGTTGTGCCACTGGCTGAGGATAGCTCATGGTC
This sequence comes from uncultured Clostridia bacterium, assembly GCA_964402415.1. Lineage (GTDB taxonomy): Bacteria > Bacillota > JAAYKD01 > JAAYKD01 > CAYOCI01 > CAYOCI01. The sequence continues at coordinate 7,789 of CAYOCI010000033.1, read as the reverse complement.
ATGACCGGGATAGGGGTCGAAGACTGGTTGGCAGGAGCCGAGGGGAACGATGGGGTTGCCATCGGCGTAGGCGCCTGGTACTGCCCCTGTGGTTGCGGAGTATACTGAGGCTGAGGCTGTGCCTGGTATTGCGGTTGGGAGGGGGTATGGGACTGGATAGAACCAAGTGCTTGGTCGCTCTGGGCGCGGATCTGGTCAAGTTGCGCTTCTAGCGCCCTGATCTGATCTTCCAACGACTGAATGGCTTGGCAGCGAGCCATGAGTGCCTCGTCTCCGATGGTCCCATCGAGGATCAGGGGCATGGCGGCCTGCCCGAGCTCGGCCTGCTGACCCTTGACCTGTTCTTGAAGAGCGTTGATCTGGGTCTTGACCTTGGTAGTCTCCATGACTTCCTTGCCCTTCACACTAACCGTAGTTACACCCTTCGCTACGCCTTCTTTCAGTCTACTGAAGAAATCCGGCATTATCCTCACCATCCGTTTCCAATATTCGCTCTTTGGATCTGTTTCCATTTTACAGCATTCTTGATCCAAAATCTACCGCATGTTTGTTTGCCAGTAATCACTCTTCATAGCAACCATATGAAACGACTGGCCGGTCTGTCCGGCCAGTCGTTTTGTGCGCCTGAACGTTTCCTCTGTACCCTGATGGCTGATGCCTTCGGTCCCCGGGTTGATTAGTTATTTGGGTTCGATACCGCCCGTCAAGAGGAGGATGGTGAGGAAGTGGTCGCTCGGTGCGTTCTTGAGGATATCAGCGCCGTCGGCCGGCCAGTTCTTAACGCGGGCATCAAGGGCGGGACCGTTGCCATAGCGCTCAAAGAGCGGGACGATCGGGAGCAGTTCGTTGAATGCCTGCGCAACTTTGGTCGCGATCTTCTTCTGCTCAGCCTGATCGAGGCCCTTGCCCATGTTGATAACCTCTTTGTCAAAGTCGATCTCGCCACCGCTGTACTTCTGGACCATGGGGAAGTTCATGCCCTTGCCCTTGGGTTCAGTCACAGGGTAGTTGAAGGTGCGGAGGTTAGCATTGTAGGCGAAGTGAGGATGCGGAGTGGTCACGCCCCACGGACGATAGGCGAGCTGGAACTTGCCTTCCTGGACGTCGGTGGACTGCTGGCCGGAGGGAACAGGACGGACGGTCACCTTGATACCGAACTTGGTCCACTGGGTAGCAGCGTTCTCAGCCGAGCCCATCCAGTCGGCGTAGTCACCTGGAACAAGCAACTCATATTCCATCTTCTTGCCTTTGTCATCCACCCAGATGCCGTCAGCACCCTTGGTGAACTTCAGGCCCTTGAGGAGCTCCTCGGCCTTCTTGAGATCATAGGCATAGTTGTTGAGCTTGCTCATCACGTCTTTGTCGACCCAGGTGCCAACGAGGTTGTCACTAAGACCAGTCATGTTCTTGACTCCGATACCAGATTTACCGAGAGCGGCGGTGCCGGTCTCGTCGCGGTTGATGGCATAGGCGAACGCCTGACGAACTTGAGGCAGATTAAGCGGATAGATGTCATGCTTGAAGAAGAGAGCTGGACCGGTGTAGAACGGGAAACGAATGACGCGGATGCCATCTTTGACCATCTGCTGGTCGGTGGCGACCGGGAAGGCATGCGTCGCGAAGTCGATCTTCTTCTGCAAGACCAGCGGGGTAATGGCCTCAGTCTCGCCGCAGTAGATGACGATCTTCTCAAACTTGGACTGGGCAGCATTCCAGGCGGTGGGGTTCTTGACCATGGTCAGCTGGGCATCAGTGATGCTCTTGGGATCGATGGTGTAAGCACCTGTCACGACCGGCTTCTCTGGACGGAACGGGGTGACCTTGTCATTCATGACCTTCTTGACTTCATCGGACTTGCTGTCTTTGCCAGCGTCGAAAAGGGGCTTCAACTCTTCAGCGAACTTCCCATACAGAGAAGAGGGCTTCGGGGAGGTGCTGAGGATGTAACGGACGGCGATGGTGGACGGGTTGCTCAGCGTGTAAACCACGGTGCTCTTGTCAGTTGCCTCAACCTTGGTCAGGTAGCTCCAAACGGTGAGGTTGCGGGCCTTATCGATCATCATGGTATCGACGACATCCTTGGATGTGAACTCGGTGCCGTCAGACCACTTAACGCCGCTGCGCAGTTTGACAGTGACGGTATTCTTGGCATTGTCAACCTTCCACTCAGTGGCAAGAATGGGCAGCCAGTTGTCTTTGACAGTCTCGTGGATGGCCAGAGGCTGATACATTACCTTTTGATAGGGAGACGAGTTGAGCAGATTATCCGTGGCGAACTCATTGAAATGACCTTTGGGGGGCATGGAGTAGGGCCAGGCACCATAGAAGCTCTTGTCAGTGGCAGGGGCCGGGGTATTGGGCTGGGTGGTTGCCGGCTGATTACAGCCCGAGAGCACCATCGCTGTGGCCAGGATCAGGACGATCGAGACGGTCAACAGTTTACGCATGCGCATGACTCTGATAAACCTCCTCTTCCTTTTGAGACTACTCTCTGAGATCTCCATATTCTACACGGTTACCCGTGGTAGAACCGAGCGATTGGCCGTAGGCCTGATCGGCCCGCAGCCCACAGCCCGCAGCCCACAGAAGGGACCACAATCAGTGGGTGGGCACCTTGATGCCTAAGTCTGAGGGACCGTAACGGTCAGGCTTGATTACAGGGGATTGATAGAGTAGACAACAGACGACATGGGGGTTGTGGCGCTCCGGTCAAGCTTCACTGCGGGTTCCTCATCCGCGCCGTATCTTCCACACCACTCCTGCCAGCAGCAGGCTGGCCATGATGAAGGTGGTCACGGTGATGACAAACTCGGCGCTAGAGCGGTCGAGGAACAACAGCAGTACTCCAGATGTCAGGGTAAGGAAGATGGCCAGTGCCAGCGGTTCGCGCCCCATTTCAGCTCTCTCCCCCCGGCTTGGCCAGATGGCAGGCGACCTGCTGGGCGTCGTCGGCGACCTGGAGCCTCGGCTGCTGGCGATCACAGACCCCCGCCAAGTACTGGGGGCAGCGGGGGTGGAAGTAGCAGCCTCTGGGCAGGGCGAGCAAGCTAGGAACATCGGGACTGCGCAGTTGGAGACGCTCCTTGGTACGCGTGCGCTTGGGGTCCGCTTCAGGCAGTGCCCCTAAGAGAGCCTGCGTATAGGGATGCATGGGACGACCGAGCAGATCAGGTGTGCGTCCATACTCCACCACTTGGCCAAGATACATAACGGCGATATGCCCATCCCAGGCAAAGTAGCGGGCTACGGCCAGGTCATGGGTGATAAAGAGGAAGGTCGTCCCGAGCTTTGCGCCCAAGCCCGACAGAGTGTTTAATAGACTGGCGCGGATCGAGACGTCGACCATGGAGACCGCTTCATCAGCCACCAGTAATCGGGGATTGACGGTCAGCGAGCGCGCCACGGAGACACGTTGCCGCTGCCCACCACTGAGCTGGTGGGGATACTTATCGATGATCTCAGCTGCCGGAGTTAGGTCAACCAGTTCCAGCAGCTCGATCATGCGCGTGCGGACGTTCGCGGGCGTGCAAACCCGGTGATACAGCAGCGGCGCTGACAACGCATCGCCGATCGTCCGAGACGGGTTGAGAGAGGTGTAGGGATCTTGGTGAACATACTGTACAGCTAGGCGGTACTTCATTGCCTCCTCCGCCGTCAGACGCCACGGATCCTTGCCTTCAAAGGTAACCCGCCCGGCCGTGGGCTGCAGGATCCCAGCAGCCATCTTACCGGTGGTGGTCTTGCCGCAACCACTCTCACCCACCAAGCACAGAACCTTGCCGGCCTCTAGTTCGAGGCTAACATCGTCCACGGCCTTGATCGGTTTCTTGGCCGTCCCAAAGTACTGGCTGATATGGTCAAGTTTCAGAATAGCAGTCATCCTAGGATCCCTCCCGTCCTGGCTAGCTCCTGGCCAGACTTCGCCGTGCTCACTGCCAGCTCAGCAACCTTCTGCCAGTGGTGGCACCGCAGGACGTGCGCCGTCTCGATCGTCACGGGCTGGGGATCCTCCCTGCGGCAGAGCTCAGTGGCAAACTGACAGCGGGGATGAAAGGAGCAACCACTGGGCAGTTCAACCAAGTCAGGTGGGCTTCCTGGGATGGAGATCAGCTTACCTGCCCCGCCGCCCAGCGTTGGAACCGCATGGATCAGCCCCAAGGTATAGGGGTGGGCAGGACGTTCGAAGATGGTGTAGACATCCGCCAGCTCGATGATCTGACCTGCATACATCGTGGCCACACGATTCGCCAACTCAGCCGCCAGCGACAGGTCGTGGGATATGAGGATCATGGTGAAACCCAATTTCGCTTTCAGGCGCTGTAACAGTTCAATGATGCTGCGCTGCGTGAGCACATCCAGGGCTGTGGTTGGTTCGTCCAAAATGACAACGCGTGGTTCGAGCAGCAGGCCCAGCGCCAGCAGCAAGCGCTGGCGCATCCCACCACTCAGTTCATGAGGGTAGGCGGGCAGGACCCGCTTGGGATCAAGCTGAACCCAAGTCAGCAGTTGGGATGCCCGTTGCTCAATCTCATTGACATTCTTGAGGCCATGGGCTTTAGCTGTGTCGATAAAGTGATCGCGGACACGGATCACTGGGTTGAAGGCATTGAGAGCCGACTGCAGCACCAAGGCGCAGTCCTGCCAACGATAGCGGCGCAGAGCGTCGGTCGATAGCTGGAGCACATCAGTCTCCTGACCGTGGCCGCGAAAAATGATGCTGCCAGCGGTGATCTTGGCGTTGGACGGGCTAAGGCGTATCAACGAGAAGCCCAACGTGCTCTTACCGCAGCCACTCTCACCGATCAGAGCGAGGGTCTCGCCGGCGAATAGATCGAGATCGACGCCCCGCACCGCCTGTGCGATACCACGGCGTCCCTGATAGGCCACCCGCAGGCCGCGGACTGACATGATCGCGTCCGCCATGCTACTCCCCTCCCCTTAGGCGTGGATTGAAGACTTCCTCCAGGGATCGGGTCATGGTCACGAGCGATAGCTGCAAGATGGCAATAGCGCTCACTGGTGCGAGGATGTACCAGACGCTGCTGCGGTTGAAGATCGCGCCTCGACCCCAGGCTTGAGAGATCATGACCCCCCAGTTCTGTGAAGAGAGCGGAACCATGCCCAGCATGATCAAGCCGACCTGAGAGTACATGGCTGAGGTCATGGCGAATGTGAAGTTGATGGCGATATAACCCACCATGTTGGGCAGGATCTCTTTGAACAAGATATGACTGGTAGGCAGCCCTAAGCCTCTAGCTGCCTGGACATAGTCGCGTTCCCTTAGGCTCAGAACCACGGCTCGCACCGAGCGCAGGAGTCCTGCCCACGAGAGAAGACCCAGCAGCACGCCCAGTGCGACGCCGCTTTGCAGTCGGATGAAGGTAGCTAGCACGGCCAAGAGTGGGAACTGCGGAATGGTCAGAACCATATCAGCGGCTCCAACGATCAGCGTATCCGCCCAGCCCCCCAAGAGAGCACCGAGGGAACCAAAGGTGACGGCAATCAGCGTGGAGGTGGTGGCCGCCAAGGCGGCGGTCTGGATCAGTTCGCGTCCTCCATGCGTGATCTGGGCGAAGACGTCGCGACCCTGATTGTCTGTACCCAACCAATGACGGGCAGACGGTGTCTGGTAGATCTCATCGAGATGGGCGCTGGGGTCTAGAGGTACAAACAGCGGCCCGACCAAGGTGTAGAGAACGATCACGCAGAAGACCAGAAAGCCAGCGAAGCCAATCCGGTTGCGGCTCATCTGGGTTAGGAAGTAGCGAATAGCCTGCATACCTACGACCTCCTCTTCCCAGACAGGCGAATACGAGGATCAAGCTTACCGTAGAGCAGATCGGCCAAGAGATTTGCTACGATCACGGAGCAGGTAATCACCAAGAACAACCCCTGCATCAGCGGGTAATCGCGCGAGCCGACCGCTGTACTGAGCAGCTTGCCTATGCCCTGATAGACGAAGAGCGATTCGATCAAAATCGAGCCGCCCACTACGAAGCCGATCGAGATAGCCAGCTGAGTGACCAGTGGCAGGATGGCGTTACGTCCGACATAGCCCATGGTGATGCGACCATCGGTGAGACCACGAGCCTTGGCCACGGTGACGTAGTCCTCACCCAGGGTGGCATTGGTGCTGGCCTTCATGGTCAGCATCCAACTGCCCAACGTCGTCAGGACATAGGTGATCATCGGTAGGGTGGCATGATAGAGTACATCAGCAAAGAAGTAGAGGCTGAACGAAGGCTTCATACCCGGCGAGAACGACCCGCGCATGGATGCGATATCGAACCAGCCCCAATGCACACCACCAAACACCAAGAGCAGAATGGCGATTAGGTAGTTGGGGATGGCGCTGATGATCGCTGCGATGATGGTCAAAATATGATCGATCCAGGTCTCTCGCCGATAGGCGATGAACATGCCCAAGAGCGTGCCGAGGGCAAAGCTGATGCACAGGGAGATTGTCACCACAAATAAGGTCCACGGCAGAAACTGCATGATCAAAGTGGTCACCTTGGTCCCCATGGATGAGATGGACCTCCCTAGGTCGCCCTGGAGCAGGCCACCAAGGAAGTCCAAGTACTGCCTCCACAGCGGTGCGCTGAAGTCCACCTGGAACATGGATGAAGCGTAGTCCATGGCCTCCTGATAGCCCATGGTACCGCGGCTAACCAGATCGTTCACTAGCACTGAGATTGGGTTGCCGGGCATGAGACGAATCAACACAAATGTCGCTGTGGTGACTAGATAGACGGTGATGAGGGCACGAAAAACCCGGCGCACCGGATAGCTGCCAAACAGTTCTCGTACTAGCCCGGCCCCCCGGGCTGAAGTCGCGGCAACCGTGCGAGGCGTTTGAACAGACAAGCTACATCCTCCTCGATGGTGATCTCCATATATCTACACTACTTCCATATTCTTCTCAATAGCAGGTTTTTCCTGTCTGGATTATACAAAAAGATACTGATTGGATGCACAATAGTACAAGTATTGGTAGCGGACCCAATCATGGGCCTATAGATCAGTCTCTGCCAAGCCAGGGATGACCTCTGTTAGCGATAAATCAATGGCGAATATGCTATGTATTGACAGTAATGTGCCAATCATGCTATAGTGAATTATCGTCTGTTATGTGTGAAGTTGGCTTAGGACAGGAGTAGAGAGCCATGTCGCGACTATCCCGCCTCTTGGCCACGTGTAACAAGGACGAGTAACATTTTTTGTTAGTGGTTAGGAGGAAAAAGAATGTATCAAGACAAGACCCTTACCTGCCGTGACTGCGGCGCCGAATTCGTTTTCACCGCTGGCGAGCAAGAGTTCTACGCTTCCCGTGGTTTCGAGAACGAACCCACCCGTTGCCCTTCCTGCCGTTCTGCCCGCAAGGCTCAACGCGGTGAAGGTGGCAGCACCCAGCCCCGTGAGATGTTTGAGGCTGTCTGCGCCAACTGCGGCAAACCTGCTCGCGTTCCCTTCCGTCCGAGCGGCGATCGCCCCGTTTACTGCAAAGACTGCTATCAACCCCGTTCCCGCTACTAATCAGCAGCGAACAGCGGCCCGTGAGCGATGCTCACGGGCTTTTTGTGTACACGAACAGTAGTGCCCAAGGCATAGTAGCCTTGGGCACCCTTTTATCGGCTCAGGTTTCTTCATTGTGACCGTAAATCGCTATGGTAGCAGGGAGATGCGGTCAATCCGCCAGCCCCCGCTCTCCTTGGCCAAGGTAAAGTGGCGGGTCGTACGACTGGTGGCCCCCAATAGGATTCCCTTTGCTCGGGTCTTGATCTCAAGA
>CAYOCI010000032.1:23251-38064 GCA_964402415.1 uncultured Clostridia bacterium | reverse complement strand
CCCCTACTTCGCCGCCCACTCGATGCCGAGTTCCTGCAGCTTGGCTAGGGTCGGGCGACCGCTCTCATCCCAGCCCATCATGGCATAGTAAGTGGCAATCGCCTTCTCCATGGCTTCTTCATCGATCGTCTTGTCCTTGAGGGAAGCCAACGGCTTATAGAAGCGCTTGTTCAGGTAGTCATCGCGCTGCGTAAACCCTTCGCGCAGATTGAACATGCGGGTGAGGGTAACGACGCGTTCTGACGCCTTCATCATCTCATAGAGGCTAACATCCCAGCCGGTGGCAGCGCGGAGCGCGGCCTCCACCTGCACATAGCTCCAGGGAAGGAACTGGCAGTACTCGGCCATATTGCAGAAGTGGCGCCAGAGCGAGATCTGGATCATGTTCCTAGTCTTCTCCGAACCCAGATCATCGATGGGCACAGGCTGCGACACCCCGATGGACCTAGCGCTCTCCAGACCAGGACCATCCTTGGCGTAAGCGGTGTCGTGGAAGTTGTGGCAGTGATCCGCCCCTGTGGGCGAGACCGCGTAGCCGATCCCAAGGCCTTGCTTGAGCCGTGGCTCATGCATCGGGACCTCAAGCCCCTTGGTCTCCATAGCATACTGCTCCGCACCGTTGCCGATGGCGGCTGCGGCGCGTTTGCTGCCTTCAGCCAGCAAGGCGCCGAAACCCTCGCGGTAGGCGATCTTCTCGATCATATCAACCATGGCCTGACCGTTACCGAACTCCAGCTTTACTCCCTCGGTCTTCTCCTCGTTAATGAGTCCCTGCTCAAAACACTCCATGGCAAAGGAGATGGTTACGCCGGTGGAGATGGTATCAAGTCCCAGCGAGTTACAGAGCTCGTTGCCCTTGCAGACCGCATGGATATCATCCACGCCGCAGCAGGAGCCGAGCGACCCAAGGGTCTCGTACTCAGGTCCACCGTAAGTGGGGTCGATCTTGTAAGGAGCTTCAGCCTTCACCACGCGCTTGCAGCGGATGGGGCAGGACCAGCAGCCCTCGCGCTCGATCAGCAGCTCTTCATTGAGCTTGATATGAGAGATCTTCTCCGCCCCTTCAAAAGCGCCTTCACGGAAGTTGCGCGTGGGCAGGCCTCCCGTTGCCTGCTGCCCCATGACGATGGCGGTGGTGCCATTGACATGCATATTGCCAGCCAGGCTCTGCCAGTTCTGGGCCATCCACTGATTGAGCTCTTTCATCTTGTCGGGATGCGCCAGTTCCGGTGCCCGTGTGCCGCGAACGGCCACGGCACGTAGCTTCTTGGAGCCCATCACGGCACCCATACCGGTGCGCCCGTAGAAGTGCGTCAGGTCGTTGGTGATGCACGCGAACTTGACCAAGTTCTCACCACCGGGACCGATCTGCGCCACGCGGATCATCTTGTCGCCCAGTTCCGCCTTGATAGCATCCTGAACGGGACCGGTCTTCTGCCCCCAAAGATGCTCAGCGGAGCGGATCTCCACCTGATCGTCCTTGATCCAGAGATAGACTGGCTTCTCGGCCTCGCCCTCGATGATCAGCGCATCATAACCGGCGCGGCGCAGCTCAGCACCAAAGAAGCCCCCAGCCTCGGCATCGCCATAGGCTCCGGTAAGAGGCGACTTAGCGCCTACGCTGTTGCGACCGCTGCCAATGAAAGCCGTACCAGTCACGGGCCCACCAGCGAAGATCAGCTTGTTCTCCGGTCCCAGGGGATCAACCCCAGGCTGCAGCTCTCTCATCAAGTAATAGGCAATGATGCCACGCCCACCAAAGTACTGACGGTAGAAGTTGACGCCGGGGTTTTCTACGCAAATAGCACCTGTGGAGAGATTGACTCGCAAGATACGGTCCTGAACTCCAAACGGCATACAGTTCACTCCTTGCTATGTTGATATCACCAGGCAACGCAGATCACCGGATCCTTGATCGTGCCGCTATGGGCTATGGCTTTGGCCGGAGGCCGTTGGGCGGGTGCGGAGCACCCTACCCCCCTGCGACGGGGGCAAAGAGACTGAGCAGATCGCCATCCTTGAGCATATGGCTTGGCTCGACCTTCTCGCTGTTGACGGTCATGATCCAGATGGCGTAGTCCGGCAGCTCTAGGTGAGCGATCACGTCCACAACACGGACGGCCTGCGCGAACTCTAGGGTCAGCGTCTCAGCCATCTCCGGCATGTGATTCATGAGAGTCCCGAACGCGCGCACAGTGATCAGCAATTCGATCCCTCCCGGCTAGTGTCTCATATCTACATTTCGCCACGCGAAGCGATCACTCCTTCTGACCGTTACGTTGGCCGTTGGCCTCTGGGCTTTGGGCTAACCGCGCACCAGGCTGTAAGGTGAGTACCGCAATCTCAGGGCGGGCGCCCCAGCGCAGGGGGAGCTTGGTGGTGCCGACCCCCTTGTTGATGTAGAACTGCAATCGCCCGAGGCGATGCAGCCCTTTGACCAGGCTGTAACGGTGACGGCGGCTCAGACGGATGTGCCCATACCCGGGGATCAGGATCTGTCCGCCGTGGGTGTGCCCGACCAAGAGTAGATCGACCTCGTCCTTGATACCAGCGACAAAAGAGTGGGTATGAGCCAGCATGATCACCACCTGCCCTGGAGCGCACTGCTGCAGGGCGCGCGAGACATTGGCGTGGCCGGTGATCGGGTCATCCACCCCACACAGAAAGAGGCTCGCGTCTTCGCTCCTAAGCGATATGCCGCGGTTATCTAAGACCACGATCCCCTTCTCCATCAACGCACGGCGGAGAGCTATCCAATCGTTGTGGGTGGCATATTCCCAATTGCCAGGGACGAAAAAGGTACCGCGAACACCGTTCATCAAGGCTAGCTCGTGGAGCGAGGTCGGCAGTTCCCGCGCGTGACTGATTAGGTCCCCAGTGACCACCACCATATCGGCTCTCAGCCCGTTGACGATCTGATGCAGCGGCTGGCCGTGGAGCGTCGTTTTGCCGTGCAGATCGGTGAGGTGAACGACCCTCCAACCGGCGAACGCCGCTGGCAGTCCAGCGATCCTGATGCTCCGTTCGACGATCTCCAGATCGTCGGCCTGGCCGAACGTCAGTCCGACCATCACCAATAGGGAGACTAGCAATAGCACTAGTGCAAACCAGAGCATGGTCTCCCTCCTTTACGGTCGGCGTGATTGAGAGTCCACAAGCCCACAAGAGCACGATAGTCCACGAGTAGGGTATAGCGGAGTCACCAAGGTACCAAGTCCGCTCTACCATGGGGGACGTGTCCTCGCCTACTTCGTGATGGACAATGGAGTTTCCTGTTGTTCTCTTTAACAGAGTGCTCTTCCGTCTCCACGGAGCAGGTGGATTCGTGGACTGGTGTTCTGTGGACTGTTCTGGCTTCTCGCCATAGTGAGAAGCCAGAGCAGGGCGTGCCCTACTCTGGCTCCTCTTATGCATGAATATGGCTGAGACGGAACAAAAATGTCAATACTCGTACTGGGCTATTCCGCTGGGCAGGCGTAGACCACTAAGCCCTGCCCACGGAAAACGAAGCGTACTGGACCGACGACCATCACGATCGCCTGGGCGGGAGCGTGGATCTCCTCCTGTCCGAGCATGCCGATCACCTGTCCCTGTTCGACCAGCTGACCTCTCTCAACGCTGGGGATGAACAGAGCGTCAACCGGCGCCACCATGGAGGTCAACTTGCCGCAGAACCTAGGAGTAGGCGTTTGCACGTCCCCTGGGACCATGCCGAGCTGCTTGACGAGCTTAACCAGGGCGTTGAAGGCCATCTCCCCTGAAGGAAGATCAATGGTCCCACCCTGGCCACCGCCGGTCAACTCGATGATGACCGCGGCTTTGCCTAACTTCCGGCTGGCATCCGTAAATAGCTGGCCAGGAGTGCCTCCGGACTCGATGACCACGGGGATATCCAGCATACTGGCAAGTTCCTTATCCTTGGCCGATTCGTTGTAGATGGCGAGGGTGTAGTTGCTGCCATAGATGCCGCAACAGTGGAGGTCAACGATATAATCCGCCCACTGGGCCTCCTCATAGACGATGCTGGCGGCGACCATGGTCGGACTACCATCAGCTCTGCCCGGGAAGATCCGGTTCATATCCAGCTCGTCATAGGGGTTGGTCCTCTGCATACGGCGGAAAGCGCCGGGGTTGCTGACCGCCAGCACCTTCACCTGACCCGTAAGTTCGGTCTCGTGTTGACGCAGATAATCGATGAACTTGGTGGCAGCGTAGATACCCGTCGCCTCGCCGCCATGGATCCCTCCTGTAACCATCAGCTTGGGGCCATCCCCCTCGCCAAAGGTCACAAACTTGAGCTCCTGACCAATAAAGTCACCTAAGTTGCGTTGGTAGCTCTTCATGGTTCTCCTCCCTTTTATAGAGTCAATGTCTCTGCCAGAGGCATAGAGTTATGTGGAGCGAGCTACTGCGACCTCCGATTACCGACTCTTAATTCTCAAATTCTTAATTCTTAAATTCTTAATTGGCGACCATTCTGGTTGCCTAGTACATCTCTTGACGCCGATCAGCAAAGATTGGAATGCGCCTGCGAACCGTGTCCACCAGATCCCAGTCAATCTCAGCTGTCAAGAGCGTCTCTTGGCTGCCGGCCTCGACTACGATCTCTCCCCACGGGTCGATGATGGTGGAGTGGCCAAAGAACTCTGTCTCGCCCATCTTGCCCACACGATTGCAGGCCACTACGAAGCATTGGTTTTCGATGGCTCTAGCGCGCAGCAGCGTCTGCCAATGCGCCAAACGTGGGTGTGGCCATTCAGACGGCAGGAAGAATACTCTCGCCCCTTCAAGGGCGTAACGGCGAAACAGCTCTGGGAAGCGCAGATCATAGCAGATGGCCATCCCAGCCTTTCCCCAGGGGGTATCGACCACCGTTCGCTGGCTGCCTGCAGTCAGAAACTTCTCCTCATCCATAAGCCGAAATAGGTGCAGCTTGCTGTAGACCGCCAGTTGCGCGCCATCCGGACCATAGAGAACCGACGTATTGCAGAAGCCTTGGGTCTCACGACTGAGCAGCGAACCGGCCAGTAGGTACAGGCCATGCTGACGCGCCAGGTCGCTCATGGCCGCGAACAATCCCTCACCCAACCGATCTGCGTGCTGTTCAGCACGTTCAAGATCGTAGCCACTCGCCCACAGCTCAGGGAAGAGTACCAGATCAGACCCTCGGCGCTTGGCCTCAGCGGTCATCGCCTGCACGACGGGAAGATTGTGCTCCGGATGCCCCGCATCGACGTTCATCTGACCAATGGAGATCCTCATCTCACCACCTCTTTCGTTACACGATAGTTTCGCACTTCTTGGGCAGTAATCCTGCCAATGAACCTGAATTGCCCGCTGCCCGCAGCCCACGGTTGTTTGGGCGAACTCAAAAAATCATGGGTAGGCAGTAGAGGATCCCGTGCGTATTCCTGACTCGCACACCTACTATGAGATCTCTTCACCCGCTGTCATCCATTGAGAGTGTCCACTGTGGGCCGCGGGCTGTGGGCGGCGGGCTGTTCTATTACTCGTCGCCCCCCCATATAGTGTCACATAAGCTTGTCTATGCTCTCATCATGAGCATCCTAGTCTCTGGGGAAATTGCCTGACATGAGATTAAGCAGATGCGGGCTGTGCTAGTCTACCACGATGAAATCAGGCAATCTCCCGACCTAACGCCTGAAGATAAAGGAGCGATCCCTGTGAACAGACGTTGGCGACTCTGGTTACCCGTATTACTGATCCTTGCGATCTTAGGTGGATGTCTCAACAGATCAATACCGACCACCAAACCCGATCACCTGCAATCGACCAGTGCCCAGTTGTCAGGGCAGGCGATGGTGGCGACCATTACTGAGCTGATCAGTCCCATCTATCAAGGACGCAAGGCTGGGACCATCGGTGAGCGCCTAGCATCCAGCTATATAACAGAGCGGATGCGGGCCATCGATCTGAAGCCCATGGGGGTAAGGGAGCAGTACCAGCAGTCATTCGAGACCGTTGTCACCCAGATGAAGGCGCCCACCAGTCTTCGTCTACTGGATCTCCCCGGTGGAGCCAGCAAAGAACTGCGCTATGGCTTCGACTTTCGTCCCAATATCTACAGCCAGACTGGCAGCATGACCGGACCGGTGGTCTTCGCAGGCCACGGTGTCGTCAGCACCGAAGGCAGGATCGACAACTATCAAGGTGTCGACCTCAAAGGCAAGGCAGTGCTCATCCTCGACGGCGTCCCAGACCCCATGAAGAGCGCACCTGTCTCGGTGGAAGCTAAGGCGCAGTGGGCCAAGAACCAGGGGGCCTCAGCGGTACTGATCGGCCCCGACCCACGGCAAACCTCAGATCACACAGCCTGGGCCCGTGCCCTCCGCCGTGGCTCAGCATCGCGTCTAGGACAGTCCATCATCCCCACCTACCTCGTCTCACCGCAAGTGATTGCCGATCTGTTGGCAGATCAGGACCTGAATAACCTAATGGGCCAGATCGACAATGGTGGCAAGCCAGTGGCTCTCGCGCGCAAGGTTGCCGCTTCGGTATCGATCGATCGGCTGGAGAAAGGTGTGGCGAACAATGTCCTCGGCCTGATCACCGGGAGTGACCCCAAACTGAAAGATAGAGTTCTAGTCCTGGGAGCACATTTCGATGGCTTGGGGACGAATCCAGATGGTGAGATCAATGCCGGAGCACTGGACAACGCCTCTGGAACCGCTGTAATTCTCGATCTCGCTCGCGCGCTGGTTAAAGACCCCCCACCCTTCAGCGTCCTGGTCGCGGCCTGGGGTGCCGAGGAAAACGGGCTCGTAGGCTCACAATACTTCATCAACAACCCCACCATTCCCCTGGCACAGGTAATAGGCTGCATCAACTTTGACATGGTGGGGTGGATGCAAGGAGATCTAGCCCTGCACTACACCGCCAAGGGGGAGAGCAACCTAGCGGTTAGCGCCAAGAAACAGGCAGAAGCGCTCGGCATGCCACTTCAACTGCGGGATTACATGACCGGCAGCGACGGGTACCACTTCGACCTCAAGAGCATTCCAACCATCTGGTTCGCGGATGCCTGGAACAACGACACACTCCCTCAGTATCACACCCCGGATGATAGGCCTGACCTGATCAGCGAGGAGCGACTGACTGAGGTCGCCAATCTAGCCAACGCGGTAATCTGGGATCTCGCTGCGCAACTAACCAAGAAATGGTGAAAAGGACGCCTCGAAATCGAGGCGTCCTTTTCATAGCCCGAAGGCATCAGCCATCAGGCACCAGTTGGAGAACCGAGGTTGGACTCGCTTTGGGCTTTGGGCTTTGGCCGTTGGGCTCGGCGGCAAAGCCGCCGCTACTCTTGGTTGCCCTGGAGCATGCGAGCAGTCAACCAGACGACAAACCGCAGTCCGCCCTCGCCGACCATGAAAGCGACGAAGAATGTGAACAGCAGCTGTCCAGCGAAATCGGCAGGATAGAGTGCGGGATCTACCATGTTCGTCCCCACTGCTAAGACAATCCCTGCCAGAGCTGAAGCGGTTCGAGCCGCCCGGCGCCATCCAGGGCTTCCATGGGCAAAGTGCATCAAGACAGCGATCATGGCGATCGCCATGCACAGAAAGGTCCCAGTGATAATCGCTAACACCATCCACATGTCGATCACCTCCGTCCGATCAGCCCGAAGCCATCAGGCATCAGAATAATGTCAGCCGCCCAAGTTGGATCACTCCTTGCTCGGGCAAAGGTAAAATCAGTATACCCCCGTTCCCGATCAGGGGCAAGACTCAAAGTGGCGGCCAGATGGCCGCCATTTGAGTCGAGACTAACTCGCTGGTATCTCTCGCCCCTACTGCTTCGGGCTGATGCCTGATGCCTGATGGCTAACGAGTCCCCTCAACGTCTCCAAGTTCACCTTATACGCCTCGGGGATATCATCGGGTGTCTCCAGGATCACCGGACGCCCCTGGAGCTTGGGATGATTAACGAAGACCCGAAAGCCTTCCATGCCGATCTTCCCCTGCCCGATATGATGGTGCCGATCGATATGGGAGCCGCGCTCGGCGTTGGTGTCATTGGCATGGAAGCATTTCAGCCGTTCGATTCCGATATGTTGCTCGAACTCCGCCAGGGTCTTCTCCCAGCCCTCGGCGCTGGACAAGTCATACCCGGCAGACCAGGCATGGCAGGTATCGAAGCAAACGCCCAGCCAGTCAGGATAATCAAAGTGCTTGAGGATGGCACCGATCTCCTCGAAGTTGTTGCCGATGCTGCCGCCCGCGCCCGCTGTGTTCTCCAACAATAGCGTGACCCCCTCAGGCCAGTCTTCGCGCAGTTCAGTCAGTGCGTCGGTGATCCGCTTGATCCCCACTTCTAGACCGGTCCCGAGGTGGCTGCCGATATGGGTGATCACATAGGGAGATTGATAGATCGCCGCCCTCTTTAGGGAATCGAGCATGAGCAGCTTTGACTTGGCGTAGAACTCATCCTTGGGCGTAGCCAGGTTGATCAGATACGCCGTATGAAACACAATGGGGTAGATGTTGTTCTCCGCCGCGATCTGCCGTGCTTTGGCGATCTCGGCCTCATCGATCTTGCTCGGGGTCCAAGCCGTAGGATTGCCAGCGAAGATCTGCACTGTCTCCGCTCCCGCTTGCACCGCTAGGGGGATCTGTTTCTTGAAGCCTCCACCGAGGCCCATGTGCATGCCAAATCTCATCATGTCACTCCTTTGGAGAGTCAAGAGTAAACATGCCGCTACGCGGCACCAAAAAGGATCGAAAGCCGTGGCGCGACACGCGCCGCTCCACGGGCCGGCCTCAGACCGGCCCCTACAACAGGCTCTCGTGTCATTCCGCTGTCTCACGGGTACACAGCAGGGGCGTCTGTAGGGGCGGGTTTCAAACCCGCCTGCGGGTCCCCTGCAGGGACCCCAAAGGTTCGCGCTCGTCGCTAGTGGACTTGTGTTCTTGTGGACTCCTGGTCTCAGCTACTGGTGGCTTGGGGGCTTGATGCCTTGGTGGCTGTGCGTCCACGCACAAGATACCACCCGGTGGTAAGCACCGCTCCTTCGGCCAGGCTTCCCGCCACCTGGCTCAACGGCCCAATCACCATCGCCCACCAGCCAGTGTTGGCGACCATGAAGGTCACAGCCAGCATGGTGCCGGTGAGGTTGGCAATCTTGCCGAGACTGATCAGCCGCGTTGACTTGGCCAGAAGCAGAGTCCCGGTCGTATACTCGAGCCAGCCAAAGATGATCGGGATGACTGACATCATCTGTAGGTTAACCAAGGTGGGACCCAATAACGCCTCAGAGACGCCGATCAAATGGACCAGGATAAGGCGCCCTAAAGGGGAAAAGCCAATGGCTAATAGAACGGCGGTCGAAAGGGTACCGAAACCGAGGGCAAAGCGGCGCACATGGCGGTCACCGCCCGGTTGGCGGCCAAAGACGATGGTGACCTGGTGGATGTTTTGGACAGGGTTGATGATGATCCACCCCAATGACCACGCCACCGAATAGGCTGCTAACGCCAGAGTGGCATTGCTGCCACGGGCGAGACCGGCATTGATGAAGGGCTTGGCACTGGAAGCCATGATCGCCGCCACGGCCAATGGGTAGTAGAAGCGCCATGCTTGAGATGCGGTTACCGGTTGCCCATCCTCATCATCCAGACGATCATGCTGCTGCTTTAACAGGATGTTGGCTTTGCGAATGGCAAAGACCATCTCCAACCCAACGCCAGTGATCAGGGTAACGCCGCCGACATAGCCTCCCTTGACCCATCCCCAGCGAGTAAACGCGTAGACCAAGGCGCACATGAGCGCAATACGGATGACCATGGCAACCGTAATGCTGCTCGTCTGCTTCTCCCGAATGATTACACCTTGGTAGAAGGTTCTGACGCCCGAGACCAAGGGTAGGATCATCACCACCCAGAAATTACGGATGGTGGCCTGCAGGAGTTCACTGGGGACGCTGAGCACACGGCCAAAGATGAGACTGCCAAGTGGGGTGAGGGCGATCAGGATCTCCATGCCCACACTGATCAATAGCGCAGTCAGAGCCAACCGGCTGATGCGTGCGAATGAGTTGCGATCACGGGGCAGGGTCAGGGCCATCTGTCGTGTCTGAATCAACGGGGCCTCAAAGATGGCGGCCAGGTTCAGCGCGACCGAGTAGGCCGCGATCGACTGCACTGGGTCGATGGTACGTGCGAGACCAGCCGAGATCAGCGAATGCGAGGCCATCATCAGTGCGCTGGTGATAGCGAGAGGCAGGAAAAAGAGAAGCGTTCTCCCCATCTGGGGGGCGGAGTGGGTCTGTTGCTGCATGCTCTTCCTCCCTTACTGACGATTGCCCGCGGCCCGCAGCCCACAGTCCGCGGTGGGACAACCATCGCCTGCCTGCTGTCAGAGCTGGGCGCTCCACCTCCAGTGGCGCTGGCAAATGGCAGAGATAATCAAGATCATGGACCGCATTTACCAAGCTCATTTTACTGCTCCGACCCCGACCCTACAAGCAGACTGACTGAATACTCAAATACCGACACAAGAGGAGTGTCACTATGCCAATGGCTTAGCGGACACTCCTCTTTCTGCTATCCAGCTAGTCACGCCCTCAGTGGGTCTTGGGGAATTGGATCGACCCTCGGCTAAACGCACCACTGCGGGCCGCGGGCTGTGGGCTGCGGGCTACTCCCCCGTCAACGCCGCATGGGCCTCCTTGAGATGACGAATGATGGGTAGGGCCTGGGGACAGGCGCTCTCACAAGCCGCGCATTCGACGCAGAGCGATGCGTCCTTCTTGCCTTCCATCATGCGGCCATAGGAACGACCTGCCTGCTCAAAGCCGTTGAACATGGATGCGGTGTTGTAGGTGGAGAAGACATCCGGGATTGCCACGCCTTGTGGACATGGTACACAGTAAGAACACCCGGTACAGTCCACCTTGATCTTCTTTCTATACATCGCTTTGACATCATTGATGATAGTCAGCTCGTTCTCACTTAGCGGCGCAACCTTGTCCATGATCTCGAGGTTCTGCACCACATGATCCATAGTGCTCATCCCGCTCAGCAGCAGCGAGACCTCGGCGTGGTTCATAACCCAGCGCAGCGCCCAATCCACAGGAGCCCGCTTGAGCGGAGCCGTATCCCATATGGCTTGGATATCGTCGGGAATATTGGCGGCCAGCTTACCGCCCTTGAGCGGCTCCATGATCACCACAGCCATCCCTTTAGCCGACGCATACTGGAGCCCTTCCAGGCCAGCCTGATAGTTCTCGTCGAGGTAGTTGAGCTGGATCTGGCAGAAGGTCCAGTCATAGGCATCAACGATCTCCTTAAAGACCGGCAGCTGATCATGGAAGGAGAAGCCAATATGTTTGATGCGTCCATCACGGATCGCTTGCTCAGCGAACTTTAGTACACCTAGGTCACGGGCCTTAGGCCAGGTGTTCTTATTCAGCGCGTGGAGGAGATAGAAGTCGATATGATCCGTCTGGAGCTTGGCCAACTGCATATTGAGGTGCTTGTCAAAATCCTCGTAGCTCTCGCACAGCCAAACCGGCAGCTTGGTGGCCAGCTTGACCTTCTCACGATAACCGTCTTGCAGTGCCTTGCCTACCAGCGGCTCGCTGTTGCCGTTGTGGTAACCCCAGGCAGTGTCAACATAGTTGATGCCATGGTCAATCCCATAGCGGATCATTTTGATAGCTTCGGGTTCGTCGATTTTGCTGTAATCTCCGTCCAGAACCGGCAACCGCATGCAGCCGAATCCCAGGATCGAGGCGTTGAAGTCAGTCTTTCCGAACTTGCGGTATTGCATGGTGATTTCCTCCGTTTCTTTAGCCCCTCGTCCCTAGCCCCTCGTGAGATAGGCGAGAGAGACCAGTTGCCCATAATACACCATTATAGCATATCCGTCACTCACAGCGCAGCATGGCTGCGCAGCTACAGGTCGGGCTCGTCACCCGGATGTAGTCGCGCAGCCATGCTGCGCCGGTATCTCTTCGTTCCCCGTCACCCCACGAGGGGCGAAGGAGTCGTGAAAGCTATGCTTTCACGAATTCTTCCCACATCTTCAGATACTCTGCCTTGGTCATGGCTGGGACGAAGTTCTGCTTGATCTCGAGGCCGGTTTCGGCGTCGTCGGCCAGCAGATCGATGACGGTCATGGCCAGGGCCTTGGATGAGACGATGTAGGCGGTCTCAGGATCGACGATATCATAGTTCTCCGAATGTCCTACCCCTTGCGCCCCACCGATATAGGGGTGCAGAGTGGGCATCAGATGGGAGATATCTCCGGCATCGGTGGAACCGGCGCCATGGCCGCTCTCAGCCACGGCCTCTGCGCCGACGAGAGCGATCAGGTTATCCTTCATCAGCTTAGTCATGATCGGATCGTTTAGCCGCGGCAGATAGCCGGGCAGCTCGGTGATCTCAACCTGGGCACCTACCGCATCAGCACCGGACTTCAGAGCGCGGTTAACCTTCTTACTGGCGTCGAGGATGGCATCCATATTCGCCCCGCGAACGTAGGTCTCGAGGCGGACATCAGCCGGGATGATATTGACCAGATCACCGCCGCGGGTCATGATCGGATGAACGCGGATATGATCGTCATCACGGAAGGTCTCGCGCTGAGCGTGGACCGCCATCAAACCGAGCATGGCGGCGTTGAGCGCATTGACACCCATATGCGGGGCGCCACCAGCGTGGGCTTCTTTGCCGACATAGCGGATCAGCTTGCCGATGAAGCCATTGGACCCGCCACCAACCGCGGCCTTCTTGCCGTCTTTGGTGGTGCTCAGGTGATGCATCACCATCATGTCGATGTCGTCCATCTCGCCGAGGTGGATGAACTCCTGCTTGCCACCGAGGAACTGGATCTTGCCTTCTTTACGGAGTTTGTTGCGGTACTCGATCTCGACATACTCCTCGGCCGGCACAGCCATCAGGACGACCTCACCAGCCAGCTCGGGCATCACGCCGGAGTCGACGAGACCCATGGCGACGCCGAGCATGGCAGCCACCTGGGCATTGTGTCCGCAGGAATGGGCGGCACCGGTCTTGGGATCGGCACAAGGATGGCCGGGAGCGACCACGGCATCCAACTCACCCATGACCGCGATACGGAGCTTGGTCTCTTTGCCCGCCAGACGTGCCTTGACGCCGGTAACGGCAATACCGTCTTGATAGCTCAAACCGAGAGAGGCGAAGGTCTCTTTGACGACCTCGGCAGCCTTATACTCCTTGTAGCCCAACTCTGGCTGGCGGAAGATGCGCTCGCCGATGGCGATGATCTCGTCGCGGCGTTGATCGATGGCTGCGCAGACTTTGGCTTTGATTTCGGTCTTATTCATGATCAATACCTGCCTTCCCTTCGGTGAGTTCACGCCACATGGCCAGGTAGGACTCCTTGTTATACTTGGGCACGAAATCTGACTTGATCTCCTTGGTGAGCTGACCACCGTCCCAGAGTAGATCGACCACGGTCATGGCGAGGGCCTTGCTAGAGATGATATAGGCCATCTCAGGATCACCGATCTGGTAGTCCTCAGAGTGACCGCGTCCCAAAGCTCCGCCGAGATAGGGGTGGATGCCCGGAACGACGTGTTCGACATCGGCCATGTCGGTGGAACCAGCCCCATGACCACCCGTAGCGATGGCATCTGCCCCGATCAGGCTGGAGAGGTTGTCTCTAAACGTCTGGCAGAGGGCGGCGGGCTCATTGACCCGTGGCAAGAACCCAGGGATCTCTTCGATCACCACTTCGGCCCCGACGGCATCGGCACCCGCCTTGAGAGCACGATTGGTCTTGGCGCTGGCATCAACGATCCCTTCCATCTTAGCGCCGCGAACATAGGTCTCGATACGAACATCAGCAGGGATGACGTTGACCAGATCACCACCATGGGTGACGATCGGGTGAATGCGGATATGATCATCGTCCTTGAAGGTCTCACGCTGTGCATGGATATTCATGAGGCCGAGCATGGCACCGTTGAGAGCATTGACACCGAGATGAGGGGCGCCGCCCGCATGGGCCTCTTTGCCTTTGTACTTGATGAACTTGGCGATAAAGCCATTGGAACTGCCGCCGACCGAGGCGCGCTTGCCATCTTTGGGCACGGTCAGGTGCATCATCACGGCAGCATCGATATGGTCGAATTCGCCCAGGGCGATGAACTCCTGCTTGCCGCCGAGGAACTGGATCTTGCCCTGCTTGCGCAGGTGCTGGCGGAACTCGATCTCCACCGGTTCTTCGGCAGGAACCGCCATCAGGGCGACTTCGCCGGACAGGTGCTCCATGGCGCCGGAGTCGATGAGGCCCATGGCTACGCCGAGCATCGAGGTGATCTGGGCGTTGTGCCCGCACGAATGGGCCGCCCCAGTCTCAGGATCAGCAAAAGGATGACCCGGGCAGAGCACGGCGTCCAGCTCACCCAAAACGGCGACGCGAGGTCCGGGCTGCTTAGCGGGAAGATCGGCTATCAAGCCGGTGATGGCTACGCCTTTACGATAGGATAGACCAAGGCTTTTGAACTTCTCTTCGACCACACCAGCGGTCCGCCATTCCTTGTAGCCGAGCTCAGGCATACGCATGATGGTCTCGCCAACCTCGGTTAGTTCTTCCGCCCTACGGTCGATGGCTGCACAGACTCTCTGTTTCAGTTCTTCTTTGGTCAACATGTGGGGTCACTCCCTTCACGTTAGCCCCCAGCCCCTCGGCCCTCGCCCCTCGCGAGAGTGACGAAAACGCAGGACGGGGCAGATCTGTCGTACAAAGATTACGTTTTTTGGCGTGAAAATCCTTCCGAATTGCAGAACTTTTGTCATACGAAAGGA
>CAYOCI010000032.1:4180-23151 GCA_964402415.1 uncultured Clostridia bacterium | reverse complement strand
GCCCCTCGCCACATCTCCACTAGGTTCGCCCAATGGCGGCTAATCACGGTCAGACTCATGAGCAGAGCCAAAGTCAGCGCCAGTCCGTCGGGGCGCAAGTGCCATAGCATCGGCGGGAAGACCACTGCCATCAGGACCGATGCCAGATAGAGGTTGCGCGTCAGCAGTAACCCCAACGCCCCTGCCACGACCACGACTGCGAAGATCTTCCAGGAGAGCACCAAGAGAATGGCCGAAGCCGAGGCGAGACCCTTCCCCCCCTTCCAGCCGAGCCAGATGGAGTAGTTGTGACCGAGGATCACGCCCAGAGCGATTGCCAGGTCAGCCTGCGGATGCCAGCCGATCTGCTGCATCAACCAGACCGGTAGCGCCCCCTTCAACGCATCGCCCAGATAGACCAGGATGGCGGCACCTAGACCTAGGTGCCGCTTGACATTACGCGCCCCCAAGTTGCCGGTGCCTAGCTGCCTGAGGTCGCCTTTACCCCAAAGGCGCATGATCAGATAAGCCCAGTTGAGTGTGCCGATTAGATAGCCAACCGCGAAGGTCAAGGATAATCGAACCGCCATACCATCAACCTCGCTTCGGTACCAGGATCTTCAGCGCACCAGGAAGAATCTGTGCATCAATGGGAGCGCAGCCGCTGACATTGCCGTCAAATACCTTAGGAAGATGCCCGTCGGCCTCTACTCTGACATGCCTTCCCCTAATCATATGAACTTTAGGGTGGCCCACATGTCCACCATGATAGGCCTTGGGCAGAAGACGCATTAGTTCCAGGCGACTCATATCCGTCATTAGGCAGATATCCAGCCAACCATCATCCGGCTGAGCCTCGGGGGTGATGCGCAGACCTCCGCCGGTAAAGGGGGTATTGAGCACAAAGGCGCCTGCGACCGGGCTAACCCATTGCTGCCCATCCACGGTGATCTGCATCTCACGCGGACGCAGCAGGCTGAGCGTCTTGATGATCCCCGCCGTGATCGCCATAGAACCGCGGAAGATCGTCGGCATGGTGTTCACATGGTACATGACATCGGCAGGGAAACCGACCCCGACCAGGATGGCGAAGTAACCGTCGCGATCCTTCCCCAGATCCATCGGGTGTGGTTCGCCGATCAACAGTTGTTCGAGCGCTTGACGCCAGTCCAACGAGATGTTGAAGGTACGCGCTAGGTCATTGCCCGTCCCGGTAGGTATCAGCCCGAGCACTGCGTCGCTCTCAGCTATCCCCTGCAGCACTTCGTTCATGGTGCCGTCGCCGCCCACTGAGACGACCATCTGCGTACCCCGTCTGACTGCTTCCCGGGCCAGTTCAACCCCGTGTCCTGCCTCGCGGGTCATTACCATATCGTAGTCAAGGTGTCGACTGTCCAGAAGCTTCCTCAGTTCTTGAGCTATGTGCAGACTTCTCCCCTTGCCTGCCGTCGGATTTACGATGAAATGGTAGGTCATGTATGCCTCCGGTATGGCCTGCAGCCCGCAGCCCACAGCCCGCGGTTGGGCGACCGTGAGTCAGGGCCGAGAGCGAATGGGGCCGTAGTATCGCTGCTTTGGTGCGCTATTTCGACGGCGCACAGGATATCCCCTACCGATACTCGAAAAGAGTCACCAAGCCATCAGGTCGCCTTGGCCTCCTGGAAACAACAATGAGCCGTGCAAGCACGGCTCATCATGGACCCCACGAAGGACTCGGGACTCTTCTCCCCCGATGACTGAGGGCGGCGGGCTGTGGCTACTTCAGCCCTTGCACCGCGCAGACCACCATGAGGAGCTGCGTCATCCCGAGATCAATATCCCTCTCCTCCAGCCACTCATCCACTCGATGGGCGTTGGCACCATGGGATGTTCCCAAACACACGGCAGGGATCCCATAGCTCATGGGAACGTTAGCGTCGGTACTCGAGGCATGGGTGTCGATATGAATCCCCAAGGAACTTTGCACTGCCTGAATCGTCTGAACTAGCGGATGGGTCTCGGCGGTATTGCCACCCGGACGATCACCGACCAGCTTAACCTCGGCGCTCACCTTGGTCTCAGCACAAACGCGCTCGATGATCCCGCGGACCTGTCCTTCCACTTCCATCACTGGTTCGCGCTGTAGCGAGCGCATATCGATCAGCATCTTGGCCTCAGCGGCAATGGTGTTGATCGAGGTGCCACCCGAGATCACGCCCACATTGAAACTGGTGCGGGGTGTGGTCGGAACCTTTAGATCGGCGATGGCGGCGATCATCTTGCCCATGGAATGGACAGCGCTCGGAACGCCGAAATCGCCCCAGCTATGGCCACCACCGGTCTTCACTGTCACCTCGAGACGTCGGCTGGCGATACCGCCGGTCACCAAGCCACCAAGGCCGCCATCAATGGCAATGCAGTAATCGAGACTGTCTTTGTAAGTGGCTACGGCTGCTTTCATTCCACGCAGATCGCCTAACCCCTCTTCACACGAGGTGCCGACGCAGATCAGGTCGCCGGGCAAATCGATCTTCAACTCCTTCAGCGCCTGCAGCAGGCTGAGGAGGCTGGTGACACCCATGGAGTTGTCGCGGATGCCGGGAGCATGTAGCTTGCCTGCCTCTCGGCGAACGGTCAGGTCAGTCCCTGCCGGAAAGACGGTGTCGATATGGGCAGCTAGCATCACAGTCGGTCCTTGACCTCTACCCTTGAGAATGCCGATGGCATTGTAGACTTCGTCAACATGGACATCCACCAGACCCAAGTCGCGCATCTGATTAGCAACGAACTCTGCGCGCTGCTTCTCCTGGAAACCGGGAGCAGGGATCTGGCAGATGGTGGTTACCAGATCTAGAATGGCCTCGGCTCTCCCCTGGAAGTACTCGCGAGCGCCGGCAAGCTGTGGATACTGTGTCATGAGCTCCATCGTGAGTTCCCACCTTTCGTATCACTCTTTAGGATGAGTATTACTTCGACCTGCGAAGGGTATTCCCCTCTTTGTTGGCCGAAGCCATCAGGTTCGTTTGTCCATTTTGGCCCTTAGGCTAGACAAATGAGGAGGCGCTCGTGATGAAACGTTCCCGTTGGTTCAAGGTTCTCTCCATCCTCGCCATGGTGATGCTGATTGCCGTCGGCTGCGCCAAGCAGGCCGCCCCGCAGAATGTTGCGCCAGCCCCTGCGGCAACAGCGCCCACTGCTCCGCCCTCATATGGTTCCGCTGACAACTTCGTGGTCACCAGCGGCAAGGGTGCCGCCACGAATAATTCCACCATCTACACCGTCACCACCGACGCCGCCGATCTCGCATATACCTCTGGTGCTGCGCCGGAAGAAGGGTCGGTCACCCGCAAGGTGGTTCAGACTGGTCGTATGGAGCTCGAGGTGCTGGACTACACCAAGGCGGGGGATGAGATTACGGCCCTGGTCCAGAGTGCTGGCGGCTTTATCGAAAGCTCCTCCTCGCGCAAGAACAATGAGGGGCGGATCTACGGCAGCCTGACCATCCGCGTCCCTCAGGCCAAGTTTGACCAGCTCCTCGTCGACCTAAGCAAGAGCGGCAAGATCATCTCCAGTGACGTCTCGGGCAAGGACGTCACCGAGCAGTATATCGACCTCGAGGCTCGGCTCAAGAACGCCAAGACCCAAGAGGAACGCATGTTGGCTATCCTCGCCAAGGCCGAAAAGCTGGAAGACCTGCTCCGCGTGGAAGGAGAGTTAGCCCGCATTCGCGGCGAAGTCGAGTCGCTGCAGGGTAGGTTCAACTACCTCAAGCACAACGTTGACCTTGCCACGCTGACCATCAGCATCCGCGAGGTGGACTCCTTTAGCACCAAGGTAAAGACCCCCGGTGCTGATATCTGGGAGCGCATTCAGAGAGCGTTCATCAGCAGCCTTAATATGATCATCGACGTAGCCGTGGGCTCAGTGGTAGCGGTGATGGGCTTCTCGCCACTGATCATCCTCCTCGGCGCGCTGTACCTGCTCCTGCGCCGCTTCGTGCACTTCCGCGGCTTCCGTAAGCCAAAGGCCATGGGCTTTGGTGAACCCACACAGCCCACGGATGGGGATAACAAGGAGTAGGCTTCTGAGAATCACAAAGGAGCCCGGGTCGGATAACATCCGACCCGGGCTCCTTTTCACACGCGGGCGCAGCAAGCGGCGCCCCTGCGTCTTGGCTTGGCTTCAGCAACTGTGGTATGCTCCGACGACCTCAACCCCCGGTACGGCGCTGGCTAGGTAAGAAATAGCCGACCTGCTGAAAGGCCGAGTGGTGCGGGTGGAGGGAGCGTTCGAAGCCAACTTCTTCAAGGAGCGAAGGCGGGCGCAGGAGCAAGAACGGCCTCGGAATCGCGATTAGCAACGTGGCAATGACCGTGGATTGGCGATAGTTGGCCGAGTCAGCTAGTTATGCAGACTATCACGCGATGTTGGCCGTTCCCGAGCTCGACTGAGTTCCTACCTTGCGGCTTCGAGCGAACGCAAGCCGTCCACGAAGGCCTTTACTCGCTAGAGGCAGCGTCCCCCCTGCTCACCGTCTCCTTGGGCTCGATCAGCAGCACCACGGCCCGCTTCAACGCATGGGGACGATGCAACATCCCTCGCGGAATGACCACACCTTGGCCACAAATGAGCGGGATCACTCCAGCCTCGGTCTCGATGGCGATCTGTCCTTCCAGCACATGGAACATCTCATCCTGCTCGCGATGGAGATGCCAATGGAAAAACCCCTCAAAGACCGCCACGCGCACAATGGTGTCATTGACCGTCGCTAGATCCTTTGGCGACCACGGCTGCAGGATCCCGGCTGCCACGTCCAGCGGTGCCACCACATCCGGCTTCGTCGCCTGTTCTCGGGCGAAAACTAGATGCCCGAAACACTCCGGACAGTGAAAGTCAGCGGGTTCACGAAAGGTCGACGCCCAGGCGTAGTACTCCTCCTGAGGTCGCCGCTCGATCCGGTAGAGGTTCACCCACCAGCTCTCTCCCGCCATCACCGCTCTCCCCCCGGTCAGCTCGGCCAAGGGGATAGACATCTCGGCAGTCCAATAATCATCCGCGAGGTCGACCGCGGTCTTCAGCCCCTGGCAGTCCCAGCCAACGTCCACGTGCATGGATGTGCGCCCTGACGGGTTGGCAACCTTGGCATCGAAGACCACGTTGTTGGGACTGAGCTCAAACTCGAAGTAGCGGTGCGGATCGTCGCCAGGGGCGATGAACAGTTCCACCACCTCTTCATCGTAGAGCGGTTGGTCACGCTCGGTCATGGTCGCCACGACCTCGGGGTCCTCACAGCGGAAGATCAGATACAGATAGTCCCCGTCCCAGCAGAGGCGAAAGCGAGTCGCCAAGCTCCCCGGGCCTCGCCCTGATGACAGGGTCAGTGAATGTTCAGCGATACTAGCCCAATCAGGATGGTCCCACTGCGCCGTTATTAGACGCGGTCCCATCACCCTGGGACAGATCAGACTGGGGGCAGACGGCAGCTTCTGGTTCAACATGCTTGACCTCCTTGGGTGGGCAAGATGCCATCACCGCGCGATCCTCGGCCCAGGCACGCAGCACCTCCAAGCGCTCGCGCATAGTGCGCGAGAGCGGAACAGTCCGCTGGATACCGAGCAGCAGGTCATCGGTGGTCAGATCGCGGCAGGCATCAAAGGCTTCGAGCATGCCGGTGATGACCGCCTGCTCGATCTCCGAGCCGCTATAGCCCTCGGTATTCCTAGCCATGGCGGCGATATCAAACTGCTGAGGATCCTTATGGCGCTTCTCCAGGTGGATCCTAAAGATCTGTTCACGTTCTGCTTCAGTAAAGAGATCGACGAAGAAGATCTCATCGAAGCGCCCCTTGCGCAACAGCTCGGGCGGCAGCCGCTCGATATTGTTGGCGGTGGCGAAGACAAAAACGGCTGAGGTCTTCTCCTGCATCCAAGTCAAGAAGGTACCAAAGACGCGGGCGGTTACCCCGCTGTCGCCACTGCCGCCGGTGCCGGAGAAGCCCTTCTCGATCTCGTCCACCCAGAGAATACAGGGAGCGATCGCTTCGGCAGTCTGGATGGCTTTACGCATGTTCTCCTCAGATGAGCCGACGATCCCGGCAAAGATCCGCCCCATGTCCAGACGCAAGAGCGGCAGACGCCAGAGGCTGGAGACCGCTTTGGCGCACAGGCTCTTGCCACAGCCAGGCATACCCGTCAGAAGGATACCCTTGGGGGCGGGTAGACCAAAGCGTTGGGCCTCACTGGTGAAAGAGCGGGCTCGTTTGCGGAACCACTCCTTAAGGTTGTCCAGGCCACCCACCTGCTCCAATCCCTCTTCCACCGGATAGTATTCGAGGATGCCGGTCTTGCGGATGATCTGCCGCTTCTCCTCCAGGATCAGCTCAATATCCGCAGAGGTCAGTCGGCCATCAGTGACCACTGCCTTGGCAAAGGCATTCTCCACCTCATCCATGGTCAGGCCTTGGGCTGCCTTGATCAGCTTCTCGCGCTCGGCCGGGGTGAGGCTGACCTCGATCTGACCACCCGGCTGATACGTCCTAACGAAGGTCTCCAACAGCTGACCGATCTCCTCCAACGTCGGCAGGGCAAAGTCCATCACCGTTACCGCTTTCTGCAGTTCCACCGGGATGCTGAGCACCGGGCTGGTCAGGATGACTGTCTTGTGCTCCTTCTTGATCTGGTTGGCGAGATTGCGCAGCTTACGGATGGTCACTGGGTGACCTTCCATATAGGCGTGAAGGTCCTTAAAGATGAAGACAGCAGGGTCTGGATACTTCTCTACGAACTCCAGTGCAGCCAGCGGCTCATGGGTATTGGGCACCGGACCCATACCACGGCGTCTGAGGCCAACCGCGACGTTCCAGACGTAGACGTTCTTGGTTACGACCCCTTCATTGGCAATATCATGGATCAGCTGGGTAACACGCTCTTCTTCCCAGGACGGGATGTACACGATTGGGTAACGTGCTTTGATGAGGATCTCCAACTTACGGCGATTGGTGTCTTGCATGCGCTCACTCCGTTTGCTAGCCATCAGCCATCAGGCATCAGGCATCAGTATTTTTCGTGGCGACAGGGGTATCTGATGCCGTAACCTCAGCTTCGGGCTGATGCCTTCGGCCTTCGGGCTGTGGAATCATCGATACTCTACCGTTACATTGCCATTCTCGCTACGTAGGGTCATGAGTGGACCGCCACTGCCCAGGGACAAGTGAGCGGTGGTTCGATTACCCTCCCTGTTGGTGGATGCCGGAACGGGCAGCTCGATCCGTCCAAAGTCGCTGCTGGCATCGATCTTGAGACCAGAGTCCTTCGGGAACCTAACTCGAACAGACCCAAATCTCGTCTGCAGATCGTAGGGGTGGCCTGGGGCATCGGTCGCGGTCACGGTGATGGAGCCATTCTCACTCTTCACAGTGACCTTGTTCTTCGGGTTGGTGACCTCAGTACTGCCGAAGCTGCTGGTGATGGTCAGTTCACCGCTAATCTCGTTGGCCAGCACCCCACCGTTCCTCGCCTCAACCTCTGCACGTCCTGTGACGTTGCGCAGTTCGACGCGCCCGAAGCTCGAACGGACCAGGACACCACCGTCAACTTGATCCACTTCAGTGGTCCCGTTACCCGACTGGAGATTGAGATCACCCTCAACCCCCTTGACACGGACATTCCCAAAGCTGCTCACCACCGTAACCGGGCCTCGGTTATCGTTGACTGTGACCGTGCCATTCTTACTCTCTACACGCAAACTTCCTGGTAGGCTGTCGGTCTCCACTTGACCAAATTGGCTAAGCAGCTCCGTTGCGATCGACCGATCGGGAATGGTGACCAGCAGGTTGACTACAATGGCTTGATTGCCGGTTACCGCAGGTAGGGTGGGAGAGAAGACTAGCCTCTCCCCATCCTGCTTCAGATGTAGCTCGACATCGAGGGCCAGTCGCTCAGCGTCCTGGGGAGTGCTGGCGGTAGACGTGATCTCCACTTCCACCCGCGCCATCTCCTGGTCGCCGGTCTTGACCTGCACTTGGCCGTTGCCATTCTCAACCCGAAACGTGGTGACGCCGTCTAGCTTGGTCTCCAACTTCTCATTGATGATGTGGCGGACCTCGCCAAAGGGGGTAACAAACTGCGCCAGCCTCATCTTGTGCCCTTGCCATTGCTGCAGCCCTAGACCAGCCACTGACAGCGCAAAAACGACCAGGATGGCAACGATATCCCAACCGGGACCGGGGCGATCATCACTATACCAAGGGCGCGTGGCCACGACGATCTCAATGACCAGAATGATCAACAACCCTGGCCAGTATTTCCATATGGCAGTGCCAACAGGCAGCCAACCAAGCAAGCTCGCACTAGTCAGCCACGACGCCACTAGGATGGAAACTCCTGCCGTCAAGCGACCAATACGATAGTATTCGAGGATCGTAATCCCCTCCTTCCGTGACCTACAGTACTTCGCTACACAAGGACAAACCCCTTCCCCCCAGCCACAACGTGGCTCGGGGAGTCAGGATTAATCACGCCGCGTCGCCGTATGATTACCTCTGACTCTTCTGTCGCTCCAAACGCCCACGACCACGTCAGCAGGAGATCACACTCCGCTACACGAACTATTCATGGAAATTTCATTGACCAAATCAAGGGAGGTAAGTGATGCAATCTCTAATCAAACGCTGGGGCCGGGACTTTCTCATCATCATGCTGTGTGCCTTGTTCCTTCAACTCGGCCTGGGGCTGCAGAAGAGCGTCTACACCAACTTCGTCGCTGAGGATCTGCACCTGAGCGCCGAACAACTGGGCTGGGTAGAGGGGATTCGCGAGGTGCCCGGTCTGCTGACTATCGTGCTTGCGCTGCCAGCGATCTACTTCACCGAGTCCGTCTTCTCCGCCATCACGGTTCTATTTGTGGCGGTTGGCCTGATCTTCTATTCGCGGGCCACCGGCTTTTCTTCGCTGGCCTTCTCCACCGTCATACTTAGTATCGGCTTCCATCTGTTCTCGCCTGTCCAATCGTCCATGGTCCTGCGCATCAGCAAGCCCAACGAGCGAGCCATGCGCCTGGGCATTCTCAACAGCGTCACTGCGTTTGCGGCCGTACTCGCGACGCTGTTTGTCTGGCAGTTTAACCGCATCCTTAGCTACCGCAACTACTTCTTCGTAGCGGCTATCATCTGTTTTGTCGGTGCAGGTGTGATCCTCGTTGCCCGACGTGGCGAGAAGGCGGAGATCCGCCGTCGAGCCGTTTTTCGCTGGGAGTATATGGACTACTATATCCTCACTCTACTCGCTGGTTCACGCCGCCATATGAATGCCACATTCGCCACCTTTGCCTTGGTGCAGCTCGGTCACGTCCCCGTGACGGTCATGTCGACCCTGTTTCTGATCGCCAATCTGATGGCGATCGCGACCAGACCCATCTTAGGCAAGATGATCGACAAATGGGGCGAGGGTAGAAGCCTAACCTTTAACTACGCTGTGGTCGTCGTTTTGTTCCTCGGCTATGCTTTCCTGCGCAATGTCTGGATGCTATACGCCATCTTCATCATCGATAACCTCTTCCTCGGTTTTGACATTGCCATTACCACCTACCTGAGCAAGATCGCGCCACATGGCGATATCGCCCCCAGCCTCTCCATGGGTAGCACCATACAGCATATCGCTGCCGTAGCCATCCCTGTGCTCGGGGGATGGCTATGGGATACGGTGAGTCCGACCGCTACCTTCTTGGCTGGCGCCTTGCTCTGCGTAGTCTCTCTCATCCAGGCCCATCGCCTGCCGGTGAAGAACACATCGCAGACGGCCAATAGTGCGATGTAGTCGCCGAGTCAGGGGCCATGAGCTCTCATGCCGCCATGCGGCAGCGCCACAGACGGAGAAAGCGCCCCGTCTTCCGACCGATGACGGATGATTGCTGACCCCACTCCGGGCTGACGCCTGATGGCTCGCTTGTACGAGCAAAGGGAGTGTTCTACCGGCCAACCCGCCGCTTGAACACTCCCTTGTCACAGTCATGTATGCCTACAAATGTCTATCCGCTCACGGCTACCAGTTCCATATCACCGGGCAAGTTGCTCCAGCACTCATTTGGCGGTAGAAGACCCTTGGCGACCGAGCGGTCAGCCACGAGCACCAGCTCAAAATCGTCCTCCTCAGCATCATGGCGTATTTCGGCCACTGAGAGATCGGCTGGATCAATATAGATCTTACGTATCTCTAGCTTACGTACGTGGCAATATCCCGCCATCTTGTCGTATTGCCTTTTCAGCGGCCATTCGACAAGCCCATGACGAAGAATGAGGGCGCACCTTCCCAATTTCGAACACTCCTCGCTAAAATACTGCATCTGCAATTATAGAGGAAGCAACCGGGGCAGGTAAAGCGAAACATTTCGTCTTTTCTCGCGCTCGTTTGCTGTCGAAATGGTCGTTTCAGCGTGAAGCACGTCGATTATTGACGCAATGCACGCCAGACATGTCGTTTGTTGCGCGAGTTCGCCCAGCGCCAGCCCCATTTTGATGGGGTTTCGCGTTATTCTCCGTTGGGGCGCTGCATCAGATCGTTCAATTCCTCATACACATCATCCAGAGACCAGAGGGCAATCCTCTCGATACTCAGCTCAGGATAACGATAGGTAAACTGGCTGGGGCGAACATGGATGATGGCCCCGATGCCAGCGGACAAGAAGCTGATAATCTCATGGAGTCCATCGACCTCGCCTGCCATCTCCTGACGCATCAGTCTCTTCATATCCTCAGAGGTAAAGAAGATGGTCTTGTCCTGTCGATAAGCAAGATGCATGTTTAGAGGGCGAGACCATTCGGGTAGGCTTAGTTCACGGAGATACAGGTGCGGCTGAACAGGACGAGCGTATGTACCAAGAAACAGGACTGGAGCTTGGCCGATGGTCTCAGAGAAGGATGCGACTACCATCCCATCCAGACCCATCACACGCTCTGAACCATCTTCGCCGATCAGCTTGACCAGATTGCCTTCCAGCACCTGGACCCCCGCTAGAGCGCACCTGACCAGGTCATAGCTCTCCACGGCTAGGGATGTCTCATGGGCCATACTCCGCAACAGAGCTGCTGCCTTAGTAGCCGGCAAACGGGTTACGTTGCCGATCGGGACGTGCTGTGACTGCAGAACTTTCTCCGCCCGCTGGCGGATCTCACGACGGTGCTCGATGGTCAATTCTACATCGTTGAACATATTTTCCACCTCACTCGCAAGTCCTGACTCTCTACTCCCAACTCCCAATTCCTAACTCTTAACTCCTAATTCTGAACTCCTCTGAAGGAGGCGCTCCATGGCCCCAGTTCTACTCCCCTTGGTGGCGGATGATCCCCGCCTTAATGTCATCCTAGAGGAAATCAGGCGAGTTGTCTACTCCCTCCCCCTTGATCATCTGCGAGCGCTTCACTCACTGGGTGAGGCCATACGCCATTCGGAGGGGCTTGTCCTATATCAGGACGGACTGATCATTGCCATTATCCTCTATTATTCCCGTGGAGCCACCGGACGGATCACCTTTGTCTACGCCATGGACAGGTTTTCGCCGCAACAGTCTACTGAGCGACTGGTCAGGGAAGTCGTCCAGCGGCTGGCAGGTCGCACCGGGGTCAGTGTCCTGCGGTGTGACTTCACCCCGTGGGGACAGGATTACTTGAGCTGGTCGCTGTTGGACAATGGGTTCCGGACGGTTCAGCGCGCAGCCATGCGCGCAAACTCACCATTCGTAGTCAGCACAGCCCTCCCCGCTGGCACCGAGGTAGTGCCATGGCAACCTGAGTCAGTCGAGCCAGCGGCTCATCTGCTGCAAGCCAGCTTTGGCAAGGAGCTGGACGGCCAAAAGGATCCTGCCTTTCGCGATACCCCTGGCTGCCGCCAGCTGATCGCGGAGACATGCCACGGGCGGTTTGGCATCTTCGACCCCTCGGTCTCCATGCTGCTTCGGTATCAGGGCGAGTGGGCCGGCCTAGCCTTGGGCAGTTGGAACACCGCTCAGGATGGCTTCATCCCAGCGATCGGGCTTGTCCCTGAAGTCCGGGGTCTAGGCCTTGGCAAAGCTCTGCTGAGCGAGCTGCTCAAACGTTTTGCTTACGCGTCAGCCCCTGCCGTCGAACTGGCGGTCACGCTAGATAACAAGCCTGCGGTGGAGCTATACAAGAAGATGGGATTTGAGTTTAAGGAGACGTTTGTGGTTCATTATCTGCCAGTGACGTAGTCCACAGTCCACAGTAGGGTCGGTCTCTCGTCAAAGAGCTCTCGTCACAGTCACGGTGCCTTATTCTTTCAGGAACAACAATCGCATGACTAGGCAGAAAGCCAACAATCGCTTGTGCGTTGTTGGCTTTCAGTATCAATTCTCGCTGTGGACTGTGGTCTGTGGTCTGTGGACTCCTCTACCTTCTAGTGCCTAAGAAGATCAACACCACTCCCGCTACGATGAGGGCGAAGCGAGTCCAGGGGATCTTGCCGGCGAGTCCGGCGATCCCCAAGAGTGTGACTAAAATGAGAATGGTCGGCCCGACCATCCCTAGGGCCGCGTTAATGCGCACGGCGGCATCAATGCGATTCAGCTTATACATAAGGGCTGCAGCAGAGAACTCGATCGAAGCTGATAAAACGCGCAACAGGACCATACTGAGCAAAATAACCTCAGACTGTGCCACGCGACCGTTCCCCTTTCACGACTTATCATTGGACGTTTATGCCTGCGCGTGGCGTATTAGTCCATATTTTCCAGATGGCAACTAGATTATCACTGGCGAAGTATACGTACCCTAGCAAGGAATAGCGCTTGCCGCGGGCAAGAGCGGCTGAGCGATTCGCACGCATCCATTCGGCATCGTGGCTTTGGAAAGGGGTACACTCTGATGAAAGCCAAGACTCGTCTTCCGTTCGCAGTATTGTGCGCCGTCCCCTTCATCATGGTCTTGGGCAACTCGATGTTAGTCCCTGTCCTGCCCGAGCTTGCCAGCAACACCGGGGTCACATCCATGCAGGCCCGGCTACTGATCACCGCCTTCTCCATTCCCGCTGGTATCATCATCCCCATCGCTGGTTTTCTCTCCGACCGTATCGGACGCAAGACCATCATGGCACCGGCAGTGGCTGTCTACGGTCTAGGCGGCCTGATCGCAGGTGTGGCGGCCCTCCTGATCAAGCGTCCCTTCCCCATTATCCTGGTGGGACGTATCATTCAGGGGATCGGGGCCGGCGGCACCTATCAGCTGGCCATGGCACTGACCGGCGATATCTTTCAGAGCAAAGAGCGCACGAAAGCGCTAGGCTATTTGGAGGCGTCCAACGGCCTCGGCAAAGTAGTCAGCCCGATCGCCGGGGCTGCGGCAGCTGCGATCTTCTGGTGGGCACCGTTCTTCGTCTATGGTATTCTCTCGGTCCCGATCGCCATCGCCATCTGGTTCATCGTCAAGGAAAAAACACGTTCCAAGGAAAACCAGCAGAGTGTCAAGACCTACTTCCACAACTTCGCCAAGATCGTCAAGGAAAAGGGTGGCGCCCTTTGGCCCTGTTTCCTGGCCGGTTCGGTGGTACTGTTCGTGCTCTTTGGCGTACTCAGCTTCTACGCTGACGTGCTGGAGAACGAGCTAGGCATCGACGGGATCATGCGCGGCCTGATCATCGCCGGCCCCGTATTTGCCATGGCGGTCGTCTCGCTGATTATGGGTATTTATCTGCAGAACCATATTGGCAAGTCGCTTAAATGGTTCACCGTGATCGGTCTTGCCTTCACCACAGCGGGAGCCATCCTAATACCATTTTTCCGTGGTCCCATTCTGATGTTCATCGCCACGGTGTTCGTGGGCATCGGGACGGGCTTCGTCCTTCCGTCGGTCAATATGCTCATCACCAGTGCGGCCACGATCAAAGAGCGCGGTCTGCTCACCTGCCTCTATGGTACGGTGCGGTTCTTTGGCGTAGCCATGGGCCCACCGGTCTTCGATTTCGTCAACAAGACGGGACGACTGCCTATATTCGGCGCTGTTGCTGTTCTGGCTGGTCTCTCGGCCCTGGCAGTGTTGTTCTTCGTCAATACCACTGTGCTGCTTCCTCAGGACCTAATCTCGCAGCAGGGTAACCAGAAGCAGCAGGGGAAACAAGCAGCAAAGGCGGGTGATAAAGTGGATAAGGACCTCAAGCAAGACCTGGCGGAGAACCCGGCCCTGTTTGCCGATCAGGCCGCGAGCGATGACAGTGCCACTCTAGCTGACCAGGTTGGTGGCATGCGCGAGCCTGACGGACCAAAGGCCAAGGTCTTCCGACCCGGCGAGATGCATCTGAAAAAGGGCAACAAGGTGAGATGAAAAAACAGGACGCGGCTCACAGCCGCGTCCTGTAAGTTTGCGTAATATGCCCGGCTGGGCCACTAGACCCCCGCGTCTACGTCAGGCCGTCTAGGCCTTTGAAACGCTGGGAGCTTTGTGCATCAGTCCGGTCGTATCGACATCTGGCTCATTGTTCTTAACCTGACTGAAGCCCAACAGGTAGCGCAGCTCCTCCCAGAGCTTGGCGTACCCTTCCATCTCGGGGCGGCGCGGCCTGGGTAGTGGGTTGACCACCATCTCTTTGATCCGCCCTGGGCAGTTAGCAAGCACGAGGATGCGATCGGCCTGGACGATGGCCTCTTCGATGTTGTGCGTTACGAAGACGACGGTTACCTTGGTCTCCTGCCAGATGCGAGCCAGCTCGGTCTCCAGAGAACTGCGCGTCAGAGCATCGAGGCTGCCAAACGGTTCATCCATCAATAGTACCTTCGGCTGAACACTGAGTGCTCTGGCAATGGCGACCCGCTGTTTCATCCCCCCCGACAGCTCATGAGGATGAAACTTCTCAAAACCAGCCAGCCCCACCAGTTGGAGATAGTGCTGCGCGATCTCGTCACGCTCATGTCTGCTATGACCAATATGGGCCTGCTTAAGGGAGAAGGTGATGTTATCACGCACCGTCAGCCAGGGGAATAACTGCTCAAAGCCCTGGAAGACCATCATGCGGTCAATTCCGGGTCCATGGATGGGGTGACCGTCTAGGGTTATCCGGCCCATAGATGGGTCTTCGAAGCCCGCCAAGCAACGCAGCAGCGTCGACTTGCCCGACCCGGACGGGCCAATGATGGTGAGGAATTCGCCCTCGTGGACATCAAACGATATACCCTGCAGCGCCTGGAAACACCCGGCGGTGCCACCAAATTGCTTCCCTAAGTCACGAACGCTTAGTTTAACCACCAGTGGCACCTCCTAATCCACCGTCATCTTCCAACGACGAATCGTGACGGTCTCCAGACCGTTGAAGAGCAGATACTCGATCGCCATACCCAGGGCGATGATAATGGTCATACCAGCAAAGACGGCAGGGATCTCCATGAAAAAGCGCTTCTTATAGAGGTACCAGCCTAGACCCCCCTGACCGCCCGCGGCGCCGAAGACCATCTCCGCTGCCACCGAAGCCTGCCATGAACGTGCCCACGCCACGCGCAAGCCGGTAAGAATATAGGGAAGGCTGGCAGGGATCATGATCGACCAGACCAAGCGAACTCCCTTTAGCCCTAAATTTCTGCCTACCTCCAGCTGGATCGGTGGCACGGCCCTCAGACCGGCATGGATATTGGCGATCAGTGGCCAGACAGCAGAAAAGGTTATCAGGGCGATGATGGACTCGCTGCCGCTGCCCAGCCACAAAATGATGATCGGCAGCACCGCGATTCCTGGCAGCGGGTGCATGATCGCCATCAGTCCAGACGTAGCTTCGCCCACCACCCTGGACACCATGGAGAGAGCAGCCGCGACCACGGCAATCCCGATGGCTAAGCCAAGACCGATCAAGATGGCATAGACCGATGTCCAGGTACGTCTGATCATCTCCGCAGCATCAGTGCCAAATGCCGCTGCGATCTTCTCCACGGGCGGGAAGAGGAGCTGTGGATACACCCCAGACTTTGCCACCATCTCCCAGATGATCAGCAGCGCTGCCACCAGTAGTCCCTGGCTCAGTATCTTGCCTAAAATGGACCGTTGTTTGGCCAAGGAGGTCACCTCCATTATAGTGGGAGCCAGCAGCCCGCGGCCCACAGCCCGCAGTGGAGAACTGAGATCGTGCACGCCTAGCTTCGGTATCCGGCACGGTACCTGACCACCTGACAAGACTGGCTTGCGCACTACTTTACACACAGCCATCAGGGTATCCTGATGGCTGTGTTGTTGGACTCCGATCATATTTCTGCGGGCTGTGGGCTGCGGGCTGTGGGCTACTTCCGATACTGTGCCTGTTCGTAGACGGAGGGTCCCCCACTACGACTGCCCACAATCGCTAGGACATTCTCCGTGGCGATATCGCTAAGCTTCTTTGGCACCTTGCTGATATAGCCTGCTTCCTTCATGAATTCAGAGAAGCCCATCAGGCCATAGGGAGCGGAGGTGAAGTTCATCCCTTCCCAGTTTAGGTACGTGAGTGTCTTCTCCTCAGAAAGCTTGAACTCAGGCGCCAGGAGCCTGGCGGCCTCGGTCTTGTTCTCATTGATCCAAGTCATGGCGTCGTTCATCGCCTGAATGAAGGCGGCATAGGCGAGGGGGCTCTCCTTACGGAACTTGTTGGTTACGATGCCGACATTGAAGCTGTACTCGCCACCAAAGGCGGTCTTGTCGCTGACTACCTCATGGAAGCCAGGTTGAGCAAGCTCCTCGAAGTTATACGGCGGAGTGGTATAGTGTCCAGCCAGGTCCTTCTTGGCGAGCAGTGCTGCCATGGCATCAGGATGGGGCATTGAGACCAGGTTCTCCTGCAGAGCCTTCGGGTTCTTGAGTTCCTTTTGGGCAGCCATGGCGATCATGATATCCTGCACGCTGCCGGGTGAGGGGATGGCGATCTTGCTATTCTTGGTGAAGTCCTTCAGACTCTTAATATTGGGATCGTTGGTGACCAAGGCGCACGGGATGGTGTTGAATCCCAAGGCTATTTTCGCTTCGACCCCCTTATCCCAGCCAATCAGGAATGGGGCGATAGCCATGAAGCCGACATCCGCTTGCCCGGCAACCAGGGCCTCACGGGTGGCGCCGCCAGAGCCAAACTGCTTCCACTCGACTTCAAGACCGTAGGCCTCAAGCAGCTTCTTCTGTTGGGCAACGATCAGCGGGGCATAGACGAGTCCGAATTGGCCAGCAATCTTGATCTTGTTGTTGAATGCTGGCTTACTGGCTGAAGGGTTACTGGTGGGGGTACTGGTGCTTGCCTGACCACAGGCAGTCAGGAGTAGGACTAGGATACATAGTAAGGCCGCCACCTTGGGTGCCCTGATCCGGGACATTACGCTCACTCCTTCGCTTTTGCTCTAGAGCATCTTATTCCGCAGCGGTCGAAGGTGTGAGGAACGGACAACCGGAGAGGTGAATAGCCAACATCACAACTCGAGTGCCATAAAGCACTAGTAAAAGGGGCGATACGTTGTGAACCCCTAGCCTCTCGTGGGATTCTCGAGATGGCTCGATCGCAGCTACCATCGACCTGCACATCACGCTGTGCCGAATGGGTTCTGTCCGACCCGCCTTGCCCATAAGGATATACAAAGTAACAGATCAACGACCGCTTCCGCAGTCTTGATGACCGTGTACTTGTGGGACTTATGGACTCGCATCGCTCCGCGATGCGTTAGGAGGCGTATATGCAGGCTGAGATAACATTGCTGGTGATCTTCGCCGTTGCCTTGCTGGGTAAGAATCCGATCGTGGCCACAGCCGCAGGCGTGACCATCTTGGTAAAGATCAGCGGTCTCGGCCGCTGGCTGGTCTTCTTTGAGGACTATGGCATCGACCTCGGAATTCTACTCATGACCTTGGCCATCTTGGTCCCCATTGCCGATGGCACGATTACGGTCGCTGAGATCTGGCGAACACTGATCAGCCGCAAGGGACTGGTCACCATCGGCGTCGGTGCGCTGGCCGCCTTTTTGGCCGGGCGCGGGACGGAGTTTCTCAAGATCCGCCCCGATATCATGGTCGGATTGATCATCGGCACCATCGCCGGTGCCATGTTCTTAGGCGGCGTTCCCTGCGGGCCCCTAATGGCCGCCGGGATCGCGGCGTACTTAACGGGGCTGCTGAAATAGCTTACGAGTAAGTGAAGTTTGTGAAGCCTGACCCCGGGGTCAGGCTTCACAAACTTCACTTACTATAGGTCCGGGATATTCCCGCTAGGACGTGTCACGGTTACCCCTTGAGACCGTTGCCCATAGGATGAAGTAGGCCGTTTCCTGGAGACAAGACTTTGGTAAGGGGGTAACACAGGTGTTTTTCCCGTATGTTGTTCAGCCCGGTGACACACTTGGCTCCATCGCCAATCGTTTCGGAACAACGGTGGCCGTGTTGATGCAGATCAACCAGATCCCGAACCCAAACCTGATCTTCCCTGGGCAGGTCATCTTCGTTCCCATCCCGGTCCCGACCATCCCGCCCACGCAGCCGCCAAGATGCCCCGCAGGCAGCTTCCCCTACACTATCAGAGCTGGCGACACCCTCTTTATCCTTGCTCAACGCTTTGGCACTACGCTACAGGCCATTCTTGCTATCAATCCTGGCATTGACCCCAATAATCTTCGCATCGGCCAGATCGTGTGCATCCCGCAGCCAGTCACATGCCCCGTGGGGAGCGTTGCCTACACCGTCCGCGCTGGTGACACCCTGTTCGCCCTCGCCCAGCGCTTTGGGACCACGGTCCAGGCGATCATCGCTCTCAACCCCGGCATCGACCCCAACAGCCTGCAGATCGGTCAGGTGATCTGCATCCCGCAGCCAACCACCTGCCCGCCAGGTAGCTTCGCCTACACCATCCGCGCCGGTGACACCCTCTTCATTCTGGCCCAACGCTTCGGCACCACGGTCCAGGCGATCATCGCTCTCAACCCTGGCATCGATCCCAACAACCTGCAGATCGGTCAGGTGATCTGCATCCCACAGCCAACCACCTGCCCGCCAGGTAGCTTCGCCTACACCATCCGCGCCGGTGACA
>CAYOCI010000032.1:0-4080 GCA_964402415.1 uncultured Clostridia bacterium | reverse complement strand
TCATTCTGGCCCAACGCTTCGGCACCACGGTCCAGGCGATCATCGCTCTCAACCCCGGCATCGATCCCAACAACCTGCAGATCGGTCAGGTCATCTGCATCCCGGGTGTGATCCGCGAAGGCGAGCAGGAGACCAGCAAGTAGCAGTTCTTCCAGCCACAATACGCGGGAAGCCGGACCCCTCAGGGTCCGGCTTCCTGCGCTCTTCCACTCTCTGAGGGGGTCTGGCTTAGTCATACCACCCGACAGACGCTGTCCTGTCGGTGGAGTTGAAGTTCAGACCAAATCCCAGACCAGGAGCCACGAGACGCAAGGAGACCATCACGTTGTTGCCACTCTTGTACGGCGGAACGTCCGTCTTGTAGGCAGTACCGTTCCAGGTATAGTCAGGCGAGCCCACATTCAGCACCATCGTATAGGTTGTGTTCTCCAGTCTGCGCAACAAGGTGATCGTGTCGGTACTGGCGTCATAGGTGACCTTCACACCAGTGTCCTGCAGGACGCTGGCTGGCACCATCATGCGCCCGTTCCTGATTTCCGCCGCCACCGGCATCGGGACTCTGGCCCCATCTATTGTCGCGGAATCGGCGGCCATTCCTATGGTGAGAGTGTGGCCCTGACCGGTGACAGATACCGCAGCGGTCGTCGTCAACGATCCGGGGGACCCGCCCGCTTTGATTGCCTGAACGACATACAGGTAGTAGCGGTTGGCAGCAGTATTGTCCGTGAAACTGGTTTCCTTCACGGTGAAGTCATTGAGCTGAATTACTGTGTAG
The DNA here is from genome assembly GCA_964402415.1 of uncultured Clostridia bacterium. GTDB lineage: Bacteria > Bacillota > JAAYKD01 > JAAYKD01 > CAYOCI01 > CAYOCI01. The sequence goes on along the minus strand of CAYOCI010000032.1, from coordinate 3,305 downwards.
GAGTTGTCATTGACTTCGTAGCGGTAGATGTTGTAGCCCAAGGCGGCGTCAGGAAGCGCATCCCAGCTCAGTTGTGCCTGGCTATGTGCGCCATCAGCCCTGAGTATGCTGCTGGTCTGAGATCCATACATGAACCAGATCGTTACCTTGGGCGTAGCCTGCAGGATCATGAACTTGGCATAGCCACCGCTGGCAAGCTGCACCACATAAACCCGGGAGAGCTGTAGTGGGGCCTTCTCCGAGTAACCCGCTGCCGGCGCGAGGTGCAATTGATCTAGACTGAGCACGGCGGGATCGATCAGCTGTAGCTGGGCGCCATTTTGGGCTTGCGCTTCCGTGGCAGTCACCTTTAGATCGCCAATGAGATCACCGTTTAGGTCAAAGATCGTAGCAGGATCGACCCCGGTGTAGCGATTGGCAACGGCGCTGAAAGCAACGGGGATCGGTGTTAGCAGGTTCGGGTCGATGGAACCGATATTGTCAATGATCTTGAGCTCGCCGCCGGGCAGAAGGGGCGATCGAGGGCTGGAGATATCAAGCGGCGGTATCTGTGTCTGCGGTGCACCAGATGAACGCGGTGTTACGCTCCCCCCAGAGGGAACCGTCGCTGTGTTGACCTGCAGCGGTGTTGACGCACGGGCCGTGCCACCGTCAGTGTAAGTGGCCTGAACCACATAATAGTAAACTCCAGTGCCAGCGAAGTCGGTAAACGACGTCTTTGTAATCGCGAACTCGGTTAGTTGGTTGGCTTGCCTCACCACGTCAGCTTCGGTTGTCGAGCGGTAGACGTGATACCCCCTCAGCTGCTTACCGCTGGGCGCCGTCACACCCGTCCAACTCAGGGCGACCTCTCCGTTACTAACATCAGCCCGCAGCCCATAGTCGATCGCGGCAGTCTCAAGGCCACGACTGGGAGTGATGAGGCTAGGAATGGAAAGGCCGGTGGCCCCCATGGCCGAAGAGCCAAGCGACCCGATTAGCAGGGCGAGCGCCGTGAAGACCGCTACTTTCTGTCTAGTACTACGCATGGTAACCCTCCTTTGTATCTTTCAGGCTGCTCTGTGGGCAAGGTGCATCACTGTGGACACGCTGGGACTATCATGACTTACAGCTGCTACCATATCCTACGGAACGACATCCCTTATATTTCCACAACACGGAACCCTTTTCCTTCAAAACAAATAACAGACGCCTGGAGGTCAGGCGCCTGTCGTTGGCTGATACTGACGTATGAAACTCCGAATATCCTCGGCCACCTCTGGGCTATTGAGCAGTGTCATATGGCCCAACGGATAGCGCTTGATCGGTGGCCGACCCCATTTCTCCCAGAGTTGGTCAACCCACGCGCGGCGAGCGCACTGATCATATAGCCCCGCGAGGATCAGGATATGTTCGCGTGGGACAACCGGCTTATAGGTGGCCGGTTGCACCAGACGACAGTGCTGGATGACCATCTCCCGCGAGAACCCTGCGGCACTCAGATTGCGGCGCAGGTAGCGGCAAAGTGAGGTTCCCCAGAGCATGTTGGCCGGATCCACCGCCGGCTCGGCGAGGATGACAAAGTCCAGGCGGGGCTCACAGGTAGCCAATAGGCTGCCTACCCAGCCGCCGAGACTAATCCCCAAGATGCCGACCGGTCCTGCCTGACGCTGCTGCAACCAGCCGATCAGCGCCCGGGCATCGCTCACCCCTTGACGCAGCCCTTCGACGTTTCGTTTCAGATCGGAGCTAACCGCATATTCGCCACTGTAGCAGCCCGTAGGCGTCCGCTGCATGTGATAGGGCATTGCCATCATCATCGCATGACAGCCTTCCTCTAGCACGGCAGTTATCAGTGTGTTTTCATAGAAGGTATAGCCATTGGTCAGCCATCCCGAGAGAACCACCACCGTAGGGCGCTTGCCATCTCCAGGCTGTGCATAGTAGCGACCATGAACGGTGTTGTTCTCTGGGTATGGTGTGGAAGATGCACTGGGAAAAGAGAACTCATGGATCGTTGCCTGACCAAGCTCGCCAACCTGTTTCCACGACTCCTCGAGTCGAGGCACGACTGGCTCGGGCCAGAGCTCTTCTGGTCTTCGTCTGCTCTGCTCGGCGAGATAGGCTTCCATCTCTTCCACCGTGGTGACCCGATCCGGCGCCTTGCATAGATACTTGCGCAGCTGAAAGACGACATATTCATCCCAGAACTTAGCCGTAAGATAGTGCATCGAATCACCTCCTTTTGGGAGTCCACAGAACACAAGTCCACAGGAACACAAGTAGCCGAACTGAGAGCCACCAAGCCCTATGCCACCAAGGCACCAAGTGGGTTACCTATACGAAAGTATAAGAGGCGGACTCGGGAAGGCTACGCCTAACCGTTCGGAAACCCATCTGGTATCTAGCTACAGCTGGTACATTTTACCCTCCACCGCCAGTTCCACCTTGTCGCCTGCGACAGCACGGGCCTCGGCCAGCAGTTCCTCGAGGTTATAGTCCATCCACAGATGGCTCAGCAGCGTGCGCTTCGCTCCCGCCCTCTGCCCCATCTCGGCGGCCTCACGAGCAGTCAGGTGTCCGACGGTGTTGAAGCGTCGATCCTCCTCGAGTAGCGAGGCCTCCACCAGAAGAATATCTGCTCCGTGAGCGAGCTCATCCACGGCTGGTGAGAGACCGGTGTCGGCCGTGTAGACGAGTACCTTCTCCCCATCGGCGATCCGCATGGCGTGGCACGGCATGGGGTGATTGGTACGGACAAAGCTGAACCTCAGCCCGTATATCTCGAGGGGCTGGTCGGGACTGACTGGAACCGCCTGCACCGACTCGCGGTAGGCCAGACGGGCGAACTCCTCGGCTGGCTCTGTCGGTGCGTAGATGGTCAGCGGTTGAGACCGGGACCCTTCTCGTAGCCCAATATCGATCCCATAGCGCAACACAGCTAGATCGGCGATATGATCACTGTGCAGATGCGATAGGACGATGGCATTAAGGTCATGGATGGTCACGCCCTCAGGCAAGTGGCTGAGGGTACCCGCGCCACAATCCAGCAAGATATTGTGCCGCTCATACTGGAGTAGATAGCCGGTGGTCGCGCCACCGCGCGGCGGAACCGGGGCGTAGCGCCCCAAGACAGTGAGCTGCATGGAATGACCTCCTAAGAGTCCCTAGTCCCCAGTCCCTAGTCCCCAGTCCCTAGTCCCTAGTGAGACGGTCGAAAACACGGGCGCAGCATGGCTGCGCCCCTACATGTTGGGCAACCTCTTTGGTCGTAGGGGCGTAGCCATTGAACAGTACCCCATATAGTAGACCGAAGGATATAAGCG
>CAYOCI010000031.1:0-38337 GCA_964402415.1 uncultured Clostridia bacterium | reverse complement strand
TATTGTTTCGACTGGGACTACATTGAGGATGGGCGCTGGATACTTGGCCTATCGTCAGTCAGCCCGAGATGAGCACCGACGCGATCACATGGTCTAGATGGCGTTGGATAAGCCATATATTCTAGTGATCGGCCTATAGACCGATGGTGGGGAAGGGGAGTTGTCTTGGATGCGCGTGGAGCTTGTTGCACTAATCTCCATCATCCTGCTCACTGGCCCTCAGCTGACGACTCCGTACCCCACCCCTGGTAGTCGCGCCGTAGAGGTCGCCGTCCCATCTTCCACTCCTACCAGTTCCGTTACGCAACCCGTGGCTTCGGCTGCGGCGTCCATCATCACGACCGCACAGCCGAACTCTTCAGGCGGGACCCCGGACGTCTCGGCGCCCACCATACAGGCTGGCCCGGTACCGGTACTGATGTACCACGAACTGGGTGACGGCCCCAATGAGCTCTACCTGGCCGTGGCAGACTTTACGGCCCAGCTGGATTACCTGCAAGCAGAGGGCTACCACGCGGTCACGTTGCGGCAGCTTTATGACCATCGCATGGATGGCCAACCTCTGCCGGAAAAGCCCATCGTCCTAACCTTTGATGACGGCTATCTGAGCGTCTATACTGACGCCTTCCCACGGCTATGCGAACGCGGCATGACGGCTACTCTCTTTGTCGAGAGTGGGCATGTCGGGTGGTATAATCGGTTGGACTGGGAACACCTGCGGGAGTTGGCAGAAGCAGGCTTCGAGATCGGCTCCCATACGCAGACCCATCCTGGCCTCACCTTCCTCGCTGAAAGCCAGCTCCTCGACGAGATACGGGGGTCCAAATCCACGCTGGAGGAGACGCTGGATATATCGGTTGACTCCTTCTGCTATCCAGCAGGGCAGTACGACGCAGTTGTTCTCGCGAACGTAGAAGAGGCCGGCTACTTGGCGGCGGTAACAACGCAGTACGGTATGGTGGCTGCGGGTGACAATCCCTATCTCTGGCCTCGAGTTCGGATCAGCCGTAGCGACCAGGTGGATGGCTTTCGCCATAAGCTGGATCTCAATCCTTAAGGGCGAGAAAGGGTGGTCACGAAGCATCACGCTTCGTGACCACCCTTTCCAACTCATGACCGCTGTCCCATCTTCCATCGGTCGTCCTTCGTGATGTACCATAGCGGTTCTGGGGCAGAGCAGCCATCGGTCTGACTCCAAACAACAACCATTGGTCCTTGGTAGTCTAGGCGTACCGGTGGCCCTTCTCCATCCACTTCCTCGACCGCTGTGGCCAATGGGGTTTGGCGACCCGATGGCCGTCGAGCGGTTCTGTAACCGCTACTAACAAGGATGGATAGGGCCTGAAACTCATGCATGGCGAAATTCGTCTCCTCGCGCTAGTGATGGGCACGAGGTATCTTCATTCGGCGGATTACTGTCAATGCCTGCCAAGTCTATGTGAGTTTTTCGAAAGTTTTCTGTAAGAAATGGAGCGGGCGCAAGCCCGCTCTGGATTAGTGCTGTTTGTGGATAACCAGCGACGGCATCCGTTTTTCTATGTTGCTGCCGTTGGCCTCCGATACTCGCCAGAGATTGATGTGCGAAGGCCAGAAATCGACGACTGCGTCTGAGCCTTCATCGACCCTGGCGAGGAGATCCGACAGCTCGAACGTACTACCGCCACTAATGGCCACGGTGTAACCCATGGCCATCAGAAGCGAGAGTGCTTCCTTTTCCGTCATGGTGTTACCCCCAGTCAAAGGTACGTAGGTAGTAAGTACGCCGCTTCGCTCTAAATGAGGGAAAATGATAATTATTCCGCTTCGCTACCACTATGCTAACGCGCGCCTCGTTGAAAATCAAGCCATTGTTGTAAGTTTGTAACGTTTTTTACAGGTGTTATTACGTGTAACCGGAGGGCTCTAGAATCGCCTGGTACTAATGAGCGTTGCCGTGCGGCGGATCCATAAAGGCAGTCGTCCTATTTTCCTGTCTGTGAGGTCAAACTAGACTACGATCTAACTGAGGACGCTGGAGGGGATTGTCACATGACGAGTATGGAGACTGCGACCTTTGGCTTGGGCTGATTCTGGGGTCCTGATGCCGAGTTCGGCATGATCCCTGGTGTGCTGTGCACCAGAGTGGGGTATGCTGGCGGGACCGTCGACAACCCAACTTATCGCAAGCTAGGCGACTACACCGAGTGTATCGAGATGGACTTTGATCCTAACCAAGTCTCCTTCGAGCAACTGCTAGACCTCTTCTGGCAGGCCCATAGCCCCTTTAGCCCACCTTACTCCCGGCAGTATAGGTCACTCATCCTTTATCACAATTCCGAGCAGGAGAGGATGGCCAAGGCCAGCAAGGCGGCGCTGGAGGAAAATGATGCGGCGATGCCGCGCAATCAGATGAAGCAGTTGTTACTTCATAGCCGACTGCGAGGCCACGTCTATACTGAGATAGAGCCGTTCAAGGAGTTCTATCTGGCGGAAGGTTACCATCAGAAATACTACCTACGTCGCGCCGATCAGATCATGGCCGAGGTGGAGAGCCGTTTCCCCAGCGTGGAACAGCTGGTTGCATCCAAAGAAGTGGCACGCCTCAATGGCTACGTGAGTGGTCATGGCACGCAAGCGCAACTGGAGAAGGAGATCTCCGATTTCGGGCTATCTCCTGCTGCCCAGCGACGCCTGCGGCAGATCGTCGAAGGCTTCGGACGGTGAGAAGACTGCTTGGACAGGACCGCGCTCACGGCGGACCTGTGTCTATCCCACAGCAAGTAATACCGCCACGAGAAAGCACCACCGATACCTCTTGTTTCATATACTGAAGCAGCAAGAAACAAGGGGGTAGTGCAATATGCCGACCATCCCACCCGATGCGATCATCAACGGCGTCCACAACGGTGCGGGCGCTCAACTTACACTGGAATCGATGCTCTGGTGTCTCCGTGGCGAGGCGTCTGGCTGGATTACTGGTCAGCTGACCATGGCAGACGGATTGAGACAGCGTCACTTCAGCTTTGTATCCCATTCGGCGACCATGGTTCATACCATGGACGACTGGATCAGTCGAGGCATCGCGGCTGCGTTCAGTGAGGTCTCAGTGATGGAAGAGACCTACACGCCGATACCCAACTGCCGTCTTTTCCTCACCGGAGTGAGCAATGACAATGGCGTATGGACGGGATCAGTTACCATCGTCTATCCTGAAAAGGAACAGCCGATCTTTGTCGCGGGCCTGTTCGCTGGGAATCTCCAAGTGTTCAGCCAAGTGCACTGCACGGCTGGCGTAGCGAGCACCTAGGAAGTCCCGCGTTCGAGATCCGGCACAAAACACTATGGAGGGATTGGGTAGACTCCACGCAGACCGCCTTCGGGCGGTCTTGCCGCGTTTGTCGCCCCATTCTGGGGCGGTCTGCCCTGGATCCCGAAAGGTCAAGGCAAGCAGGTGGTCAGAAAGGACCAAATACAACCAATTACTTCGAGAAATATTTCACCATCTCTCTGGAATTAGTGTATAATGAACTTAGTGAAATAAGGAACGAAATAAAGGGAGATGTGAAGATATGTTAATCGGGATGACGGCTGTTAGAGCGTTGGTAGTTGTCGCGATGATGGTTGTGCTCACTCTACTCACGGCTAAGGCCATGGAGACAGTAATCGGCATCCTTGTGGCCTGCACCGTGGGCGACCAGGGTGATCGGGATTGCCAATGCCCGTGGGCGTGGCTGCGCAGTATCTGTACCATGGTTCATAGGCAGAGACCCGCTATCCGCACCGCTGCCGCGATCCGTCAGCCGTTGCCCTGACGGATTGGGGTCTGACCCCTTAGGGAGCAAAACAGGGAGCATGATACCGTGTTGTTGGTATCATGCTCCCTGTGCGTTTGGCGCTGTCAATCTTGCGGGTTGACCACGGAGCCGATGAAGAGGATGGCGCCGGTTTGGTCGTCGCGGATGGCGAAGAAAAAGGGGCGATCGACCACCATGCTAAATGGCTGCTCTAGATTCACGGGAGCGCTGGTCGGTGTGATGACAACCGCGGTAGCAGCGGCGGCCTCAGTCCCACGTTCATTGACCTCGATCATGGTCTTGTGGATGACCTTGCTGATGAAGAGGCGCTCTCCCGTCACAGGCTTGAGTGCCCGGCTGAAGTCCGCCTGGGCAGGATCAAAGGCCACTGCCATACCCAAGCTCTTGAGCGTCTCCTTCAGATCGTCGTCATACTCAAATTTGAAGCGCGGCAGAACGATGGTCCCGCGGCGGCTGTTCATCCGGGTGAGCAAGGACGCCCAGTTGGCCCCATCTAGGTTATCTCGCAGCTCAGTGAGACTGGACTCGTTGCTCGGAAGCAGCACATACATGGCCAGGCGGCCACTGCCGTAGGGAAGACGGATCGCCTGGAGCTTAGGGTCCTCGCAGTAGCCAAACGAGCTGGTGCGGGTCATCATGGGCTGCTGCTTCTCGCTCCCGTCTAGGATGTGGAAAGGCCGTTCCTGGGTCTCTTCCTTCTTAAATGGCGTGCTCCACTCACCGTTGAAGTAGATGGCGTTGACCAGGGTCAACATGCCTTCCAGCTTCTCAAGGATTTTGTCGATCTTGCCCCGCGTCTGCTTGCTGACCCAATCGTTAACCCGCTTGACGCTACTGGGGCTGAAATAGTCTAGTTCTGCCACCTCGGCGGCGAACGCTCTCTCGGTACGCTTGACGAAGTCGGACTGGAACGGAACCCCTTTGTGCATCCAGAGCGAGTTGGCGATGCTCAGTTCTACCTTTGGGTCGGGGTTGGTGAGTGAGATTCTTAGGTTCTCGTAGGCCTGATTGAGTTCATCCAAGCTCATGCCCTCATGGTATAGCACTTTGGCCATGGACTGTTCGGTCTCACCAGCCGCACCGTTTTGGGTCATGGCCAGCGCCATGGCGATGCTGGTCGGCGAGATCATTAGGTTCTTCTGGCCATCTTTCTTGGTCTGCTCGGCATAGAGGTCAAAAGCTAAGGCGTTGGTCCACGTGGATACCAGTTTCTTGTCTACATTGGCTGTGGCCTCGCGCATCTCACGCGCTGATACCTTCCCGCACCCGCCGAGGGTAGACGAGATCAGCAGTACGCTGATCATGATCGCTATGGACCAAAGTGAAAACCTCTTGGGTCTGGTAGAGTGATGCATCCTATCGCCCCCTATATCCATTGGACGGATCTGTCATCCAATACGTTCCTGATTGGTTCACAGTTTGTTCATAGCCAATTTACCCCATTCGACCGGTCGTCCAAGATGGCAGAGCATACTAAGCTCGGGGGTGATGAAAGAATGAAGGACAGAGCAATCAGGGCGATCGCTGGTGGTGCGCTGGTAGTGGCGCTCTCTGCCCCGACCCTCGCTGCGGTCAACGTAGCGATGCCTTTGGCCGAAGTCTCGCAGGGCAAGCCTGCGATTACCGAGAGCGTTGAACGGCATGGCGGTCGTGGCGGTGGCAACAAGCTGGAGGAGATCGCTAAGCAGCGCGGCATCACGGTGGAACAGCTGAAGCAGGAACGCCGGGCTCAGATGGAGCAGAAGCTCGCCGATGAGGCGAAAAAAGCCGGTATGACGGTGGAGCAGTACAAGGCAAAGCTGAAAACCGAACGTGAGGTCAAGCGCCAGGCTCGTTTGGAGCAATATGCTAAGGAGAAGGGGATCACCCTGGATCAGGCCAAGGCTGAGCTGAAGGAGCGCGCCATCGAGAAGATGGCCAAGGCGGCCAAGGAACTTGGCATCACCGCCGATGAACTGAAAGCAAAGATGAGCCAGTAGCACCTTACTTTCATCCCTCTCAGGCACGCCCGGCAGGAAGTCCTGCCGGGCGTGCCGCGTCCATGCAGCCGAATCCGAACAGGTGGGGTCTGACCCCATCTGTTCGGATTCGCTTGCAGAGGCCACCATCGCTGTCCGTGGTGCTATACTGGTCCTGAGGAACCGTGTGTAGACTGAAAGGGGACTGATGGTGATGTGGCCTGCCCTAGACAAGTTCGTCGGTTATCTTCGGCGGCCGAGACGAGAGCAGATAGCCGCCTTGGTCGAATGGGCGCGTGAGCATGTGATTACTCTGGATCCAACTGACTTGGCGGGCGCCGATATCGAGGCGCTGGCTCCTCTCGATGAGCTTCTACGTGGAAAGCGTATCGTCTATCTCGGGGAAGAGGATCATTGGGTACGCGAGAAGAACGAGTATCGCCTGCTGCTCTTGCGGTATCTGATCTCGCGCGGCTGGCGCTTCATCGGCGAGGAACTTAGCTGGGCCGATGGACTGCGGATTAGCCGCTACCTGCAGACCGGAGATGAGTCCCAGCTGCAACGAGTGGCAACCTACGGTTATCGTGGCGGCGTGCGCACGGATCGCGATGACAGACCAATGGGCATTCTTAAGGACACGTGGCAGAACTATCCGGTCGAGGGCTTTGCTGCCAGCCAGATCCGCCTAGCACGGGGACTGCGAGAACTGAACACCCACCTATCAACGGACCATCGACCACTGCATTTCTTTGGCTTCGATCTGGATGGTACCATGGGAGGTGGCTACGAGGAACTCGATGATCTGCTCGGTTCATCCCCGCAGACGCACTTGGTGGCGGAGCTGACGAAGAGGCTAGCGCAGGGCTTGGGAGAGACACTGTCAGAGGAGATCGAGCGCATCGACCGCCTGCGCCAATTAGTCACCGAACAATGGGCGGGGTTGCTGAGCTGCCTGGGGCCGGAGAAGCTTGAGCAACTGGCCCACTGGACTTCTCTGCTGCGCGATGGCTTGGAGTTTGCGCGCGTCGCCAACCCAGCCACTGACTGGGCAAGCCTCAACCAGGCCATGGCACAGCGGGAGCAGTCCATGCAGCGCCGCGTGACGCACTTGCTGAGTCGTCTCGGCCCAGACGACAGGGTGGTTCTAGTGGGTCACAATCGGCACCTGGCAAAGAACAGCGCCGCCATCAAAGGTGAGGGTGGGGCCCCCCCAGGCGGCGGTCTAGTGCCATCGCTGGGTACGTATCTGCACGAGGGCTACCCCGGCCAGGTCTTCGCGATCTGGATGCTCTGGGAGCGCGGGCGCAGCGCCCAGCCATACAGCTGGCTCTCCAGTGAGTATAAGAGCGTACCGGGTAGTCTCAATGCCATCCTCTCTACGTTAGGCCCTGCCTTCGTTCTGCCGACAAGATCATCAGACCCCCCCGCTCAGCTGCTCGCCAGCGAGCAGGAGATCATGGGTATGTATGGGATTCCCTTTCGTGCCGCCATCGCCGACCAGGCCGATGCTGTCTTCTTCATTCGTGAAGTCACACCTGTATAGCAAACATTGACGTCCGGGGTCTGACCCCGGACGTCAATGTTTCACTCGTTTGGTTCGCCCTCATCCATATTGGCCTTGTTCTCTCGCGCTAGGATCTCCATGGCTGCCGCAGCAGCCTGGGCGTACAGCGGTTCGAGGGTAGGGAAGAGCGGCTGCTCACCGCGCCAGGTGGGAAAGTTGCCCAGCTGCTTCAGCAACCCGGCTTTGTAGGCAGGGGGCGGTGAGGGCTCAGCGATCAGCGGTGGCAGCTTGGTGCTTCCCCAAAAACGCTCCAGGTCTGTGGAAAGCGGCTGATCGGTGACCGCCTCGTCTGCCGATGATAGATCAGTCTTGCTCCGGCGGCGCTTGCCATCCGCTGGCGTCACGCTCTTGCCTAGCTCCTTCATCAGCTTTTCGCGCTCCATGCCACGTAGTTTGAAGATGAGAAACGGGTCGCGGTCGATCTCCTCGCCCAGCAGATAGAGCACGGCAGCGATATGCTTGCAGGGGCTGACCCAGTCCTGACAGCCGCAGCGAACGTCCAGCTCGTGATAGTCGTAGGGGAAGAACGGCACGCCTTCTTCATTGAAGGCATCCTCTATCTCAGCCGGCATCTCACCAGCCAGCAGCTTGGCCACGTGCAGGGGCTGGCCGGCGAAGCGTGCGATTACGCGCTTCCAGTCATCCCGATCGAGCGTGTCGACGCGGATGACCACCTTGTACGGGTTGGCCCGCGAGCCTTGGACCGAGGCGGCCACCTTGCCCTTGCTGATCTCCAGCGCGACGACCTGGCCTTTCCTGGCATAGGTCTTGCCGCGCTTCAGCCGTGCACCGATCTCATACTCTTCCTCGGCATAGCGCTCCAGCACTTCGACCCAGCGCTTGGCCCACCAGTTGGAGCCGCCGAGGTTCTTGCCGCCCTGCGCCTTGATCCCGCCGGTGACCTCGCGCGGTCGACGGCTGTGATAGCGAGGGAAGCCGTAGTCACCATAGTCATCGTAGCGTGACATCTTATTCCTCCAAGGCTTCGCGGCTTAACGCAAAGATATCTTTCAGTTCAGCGATCGACAAGGTGGTCAGCCAACCCTCGCCGGTGCCGACGATATCGGCGGCGATGCTGCGCTTCTGTTCGATAATCTGGTCGATCCGCTCCTCAAGGGTGCCCTGGCAGACGAACTTGTGCACTTGGACATTCTTCTGCTGGCCGATACGAAAGGCGCGGTCAGTGGCCTGGTTCTCCACAGCTGGGTTCCACCAGCGATCGAAATGAAAGACATGGCTGGCCTGGGTAAGGTTTAGCCCGGTGCCACCCGCCTTAAGCGAGAGGACAAAGAGCGGAGGACCGTGAGAACTCTGGAAGCTCTCCACCATGGCGTCGCGTTCCTTCTTGCTTGTCCCACCGTGCAGGAAGAGCACCTCGCGGCCGAGGCTTTCGATCAGGTGCTGGCGCAGGATCTCGCCCATCTCCGCAAATTGGGTGAAGATCAGTGCTTTGTCACCCACGCTCAGCAACTCCTCGCACATCTCCACCAAACGTGTCAGTTTGCCTGAGCGCCCACCCACCTGGGAGTGATCGCCGAGGAACTGGGCTGGGTGATTGCAGACCTGCTTTAGCTTCGATAGGGTGGCCAAGACCAGTCCGCTGCGCTCGATCCCTTCGGCCTCATGCAGCCGTTCCTCCAGGTTCTTGACCACCGCAGCGTAGAGCGAGGCCTGCTCCTTGGTCAGCGGGCAGAAGACTTTGCCTTCGATCTTGTCGGGCAGGTCCTGGATGATGGTCTTATCGGTCTTTAGCCGACGCAGAACAAACGGACCGGTCAGCTGCTGCAGCTTCGCCATGGCCTCGGTGTCCCGCTGCACCTGGATGGGGATGAAAAAGTCACGCTTGAAGTCAGCTTGGCTGCCGAGCAGACCAGGGTTGAGAAACTCCATGATCGACCACAGATCGCCGACATTGTTCTCCACCGGAGTACCGGTGAGGGCGATGCGGTAGTCAGCCTGAATACTACGGGCCGCCTGGGCCTGTTTGGTCGAGGGGTTCTTGATATTCTGAGCCTCATCGAGGATCACGCCCGCCCAGGCGACCTCTTGAAACTGCTCCAGATCACGGCCCAAGAGCGCGTAGCTGGTGATCACCAGATGGCTGGGTTTGACAGCGTTGACAAAGGCCTCTCCCCGCGGGCGGGATTGACCATGGTGGATCATCACCACGAGGTCGGGGGTAAAGCGCTGGCTCTCCCGCTGCCAGTTGCCGACCAGCGAGGTGGGGCAGACCAAGAGCACCGGACGGGCCTCACCAGCCTGACGCTGCTGCTGTAAGAGCGTCAGCGTCTGGATCGTCTTGCCCAGGCCCATGTCATCGGCGAGACAGGCGCCGAGACCCCAGCGGCGCAGGAAGGTCAGCCAGGAGAAGCCGCGTTCTTGGTACGGACGCAGGGTGGCGTGCAGTCCAGATGGCACCGGCTCCACGGCGAAGGGGACCTTGCCATCCAGCTGATCCAGCAGGTCGCCAATCCAGCCGCTGGCCTCGATCCCGGCCAGCGGCAGCCCGACCGGGCTCTCACCCGAACCCAGCGAGAGATGGACCAGGTCCCGGGTGGTCAAACGCTTCGGGCGCTTCTTCTGCCACTGCCTAAGCATGCTCTGGATCTCGCGTGGGTTGACCTCCACCCATTGCCCGCGCAGGTTGACCAGTGGGGCCTTGAGCTCCGCCAGCGCCTTGAGCTCATCCATGGCGAGCACCTCATCGCCCAGCGCCACCTGCCAGTCGATCTGCACCAGGTGATCGAGCGTGAGCATACCCCCAGCGCTCATCGGCGGGCTGGCCACACGGCCGCGGGCGCTCAGCCGCTTGCGGCTGCGCCCACTCCACCAGTTGGGCAACATGACGCCAAAACCGGCCTGGCTCAGCAGTGGGGCGGTGGTCTGCAAAAAGTGAAAGGCTTGCTCCGTGTCCATGGTAAAGCCGTTTGGTGTCGGGCCTTTCAGGCTCTCTTCCACCTGTGGGCAGAGTGAGGCTGCCTGACCAAGCGATGAGAGCAGCAACTCAGGGGCGGAGACGCTAAAACCGGCAAAGAGCTTCTTAATCTGGGTCGAGGGCTGCCAGATCTCAGCGACGGGTAGCAGTAGACTGGGATCGTGCTTCGCCTGCAGCAGATAGCTGACGTTCCATGTCTGGTCGTCGGTCTGGTCCTCGCTGTCTTGCTTCTCGTTGTTCTCTGGTTCGTCGTTAGCAGCTGTGGGCTCCTGCAGGTGAAAACAGAGGCGAAAAGGCGCGGCGGCCAGGCGGGCCACCTTGCGGTGCCATTCTTGTGCATCCTTGAGCAGCGCGTCCAAGGCCGGTTCCTTATCTTCGGCCATCTGAAAGAAGGCCAAAGGGGTGGTCAGCAGCTTCAGCCAGGCGTCGTGGACGGTAGCTGGCCGCCTACTCCAGGCAGTACCCACACCCCGCTGTGTTCTGGCGGCAACCGTCTGGGCTCCCATGCGCACGAGACCATCGACTAGGACTGTGAGCCAATCACTCACCACACTTAGGGCCGGTGACGCCGGGATCATCGCCGGGTCATGGTTCAGGCAGCGACAGATATCGGGCAGCGCTTTGGCCAGCTGATGTCTGCTCTGATCGGCGGTGCCAAGGAAGAGGGGCTCCCAGACGGCATAGTGGCCGGTAAAGGGCGAGCGCCGCAGGGAGGGCAGTATCTGCCCTTGGCTGACCATGCTGGCTGCGAGCTCGAGCACTAGGCTGCCAAAGGCCAGGTCAGGCGCGACTACCACGCCGGGAGCGAGGATCGTCCGACCGCGACAGGCTGCGAGCAGGTCGGCGGCGTTGTCGGTATAGAGCGGGATCGTTGTGATCACCCATGGTCGTAGGTTGATCTCTCCACCATCTTCAGGCGCTGTATCTGAGGCGATCAGCCTAGATGGCAGCGGGCGGTCGCCCTGTGATGGCAACCAGGCCAAGAGGGGGACCCCTTCCGAGTAATGGAGCACCATACCAGTGGCATCTGTGATCGCCTTGACCAGAGTGGCAGCGTCGACGTCATGGGGCGAGCGCGGCACACGCCCTTCGGGAGGCTTGCGCCGACCACCGCGCCCTGGTGCGACTGGTGACTCCCCCCAGATAAGGGCTTGTCCATCAAACAAGCTCATGTGCAGCACAAGCATAGATAACACTCCGTTCGTAACGTGGGGTTCGAACTGATGGTTGCGTTTATCATCATTATACCTCAGGGCTCTGCTCAGTGGAGAGAGCTCTGGCCAAACAGACTGATTGAGGAAGAGGATACGAGATGCAAAAAGGCTGGGCGGGCGCAGGAAATATACGGGAAATAGAGAATATTGTGGTATGGGTAATCGGTTCCGATGGAGGCGACTATCATATGGATTCAGCAGCGGTCACTGGCGCCCTATCTCAGAAGGTCGATCAAGATAGTGTAACTGTGGACACGGCGTTCTTGTTTGAGACCGGCCAGAAGATGGCCACGATCGTCCATGCCTATGAACTATATGACTACATCACGCACACTCTGCGCACTTACTGCCATGCGGCGGTCACTGGTCTAGCTCGAAGCACAGAGGACAAGCTCATCGGGCAGATCATGTCTGTCGACGCGGCCTCGGTCATACTCTCCAAGGCCATCGCGGTAATGGGAAGGGGGCTGCGTGGCGCACCGATCGCGGTCCCAATGGTCTTCCGCAAAGGGCCTGGGTTCAGCTCGGCGCTCTGGGACGAGGCTATCTTTCTGTCGGCGGATGAGCCGGCCGATGGGTCGATCTCACGCGGATCGAACCGCAACCTTGGCAAGCTATTTGGACTGGGGCGGGTATATGGTTTTCCCTTTCGCTACGACGGCAAGCTGTATGTCACAGCTGGCGTGATTCTTAGCGAAGGCCAGACCTTGACCCCTAGCCAATGCACCACTGCAGAACTCTTCTTGTCCCAGGCCATGCTGGCAGCCCGTCCCTTCCTCGAGCCGCAGGGATCTGAGGATGTTGTTCACCTTGACAGCGGCGATGACCAGTATCGTTCTCTGTTTGACCAGAGCGATGCAGCGGTTCTCATTGTGGAGGACAAGATCGTTGTTGACTGCAACGCGCAGGTCAACACGGTCTTCGGTGTTCCGGCAGCCAAACTGGTCGGTAACCCCGTCAGCGCTTTGGTCCCACGTGATGTGTATGCTCGCATTTGCGATCGAATGGAGCAGAGGATCGCTGCGGCGTTAGGTGGGGAAGCGCAGGAGTTTGAGATGACTGCCAACCTGCCCGACGGACGGAAGCGCATCGTAGAGATGCGTATGCTCCCGCTGGATCTGCCTGCTGGTAAGAGAGTGATCCAGGTCATCTCCCGCGATTGCAGCGAGCGCAGGCAGATGGAGGAAGCCCTAAGGAGCAGTGAGGCACGCTATCGCGAGCTGTTCGAGACGTTGAGCGATGGGATCGTCATCTTTGATGAACAGATCCGGCTGGTTGACTGTAACCGGGCTCTCCTGGAGATGCTGGGGTATGACCGTCTGGATAAGCTCCGAGTGGTCCGGGGGCTCGACCTGATACCACTGGAGTACCATGAACTGGTCCGTATGGCACTTAGAGGGCTAGATGGTGGTGGCTATAAAGAGTATGAGACGGAGTGTCTCACCCACTCAGGCGAGCGCGTGCTGGTCCTGGTGCGCATCTGGGGGCGCAGGGACGCTCAGGGACAGATGGTCGGCGGGTGGGCGGTGATCCGCAATATCACAGATGAGCGCCGTATGGAGAACCAGGTCGCCCATATTGAGAAGTTCCGCCTCCTAGGTGAACTCGCCGCCGCCATCAGTCATGAGATTCGCAATCCCCTGACCACAGTGCGCGGCTTTGCTCAATTTCTAGCATCACGGCCAGAGTGCACCCTGGCGGACAAAGAGATCTACCAACTGATGCTCAGCGAGGTGGACAGCGCGACGACCATCATCCGCGACTTTCTAGACATGGCCAGGCCGACTGGAGCGAAGAGGGAGCGGTTCTCGCTCAGCGACCTGCTCCAGTCGCTGGGCCGTGTTCTCGAGAGCCAGGCACTGCTCCAGCGCGTCCAGATCAGGATGGTCATCAGCCCTGACTTGAGGATAATCGGTGACCCCGGCCAGATACGTCAGGTGTTCGTCAACCTTGCCCAGAACGCGCTCCAGGCTATGCCCGAAGGAGGTGAGCTGACCCTATCGGCCGAGATAGCCGGATGTGAGGGGCTGGTACGGGTTAGGGACACTGGTATTGGCATCTCCCCGGCCAACCTCGAACGGATCGGGCGGCCCTTCTTCACCACCCGAAGTGGCGGGACAGGCCTCGGGCTAACCACATGCTTCCGCATCGTGCGGGCTCATGGCGGGAGCATCCAGGTACAGTCGGAGCTGGGCAGGGGGACCGAGTTTGCTGTCCGGTTGCCCGCCAGGCTTGAGTGATAGAACAGGATAAGAGCTAGTCGAGGCGTCGGGCTCGACTAGCTCTTGATACATCCTGGGCTATGCGGTCAGTCGGCGACATCTATCTATAGGTCACGGATCTGTTCGTTCGTGCGGGGGGAAGCACCAATGGGGGAGCCATAGCCTAGGCCCAGGCCAGCGCCAAGACCGGCACCATACCCGGTGCTGGATGCGCAGCCATACCCATAGGGCGGGATGGTCCCATACCCGGGAGTGGTGCCATAGCCAAAACCGGGACGATAGCCGTAGAAGGGCTGGCTGAAGAACGGGTTATTGAAGAATGGGTTGCTGAAGAAGGGGTTATTGAAGAACTGGTTGTTGAAGAACGGATAGTTGGCCGAGGGGAAGCCATAGCCGAAGTTTGGATAATTGAAGCCTGGTCGATAGCCGTAGCCCAGTCCTTGGCCGTAGCCTAGGGCTTGGCCGTATCCGAGGTTTCCGATGGGAGAGGCAACAGGGGACTGCCGAGCGGTCTCGTTGGCGGTGGTCATGACGCCTTCCTCCTTGACTCCTGGGACCGTGGTCCCAGATCGTTTGCTTTTACAGTAATAGCCTATGGGATTGGGTTCGTCGGCGCCACCCTTCCAAATGCCCATATTGGGGAAACTCTTCACCAGCCCAGAGGAATGTTGGTGTACAAGTCTAATATATTGAAACAGTCGCCAGATTTTTGAAATAAGGAGGGTCTTGAGCTTGAAGGAAAAGCTGCTGCAGGTCCTAGCGATGCTCAAAGGACGTCAGATCGATTACGCAGACATCCGTATCAACGATATCCTTGGTGAGCAGATCTCCACCGAGAATGGTAAGGTGCAGAGCCTGTCTACCTTCAGCACCCGCGGATATGGGATCCGCGTTTACTTGGATGGCTCCATGGGTTTTGCGGGCTCTCAAGACTTCGACCAGATGGAACAAACTGCACTCACCGCCATCGAGATCGCCAAGGCCAGTCGCATCGCCCAGAAAGCGCCGATGCGGCTTGCCCCAAAGGAGACCGTGGTTGACAGCTACACTACCCCCATTCAGATCGACCCATTCTCGGTGTCGAAGGCCGACAAGCTGGACCTGCTGCTGAAGGCTGAAGCTGAGATGCGCCAGGAGGCTCCCCAGCTGTTCAAGACTCGCGCCTTCATGTCCTGCCGTCGCGAAGAGAAGATCTTTGCTGATACGGACGGCTCCTATATCACCCAGATGCTCTATGAGTGTGGTGGCGGGATCGATGCAACTGCAGTTGGCAAGGCGGAGATGCAGAAGCGCTCCTTTCCCAACTCTGCAGGTGGCAATTACGCCACGGCCGGCTATGAGTTCATCGAGAAGCTGGGTCTCGTGGAGAATGCCGCTCGGGTGGCTCGGGAAGCGGTGGCGCTCTTGGATGCTGAGGAGTGCCCATCGGGCTACTACGACTTGGTGATCGAGAGCTCGCAGCTGACGCTGCAGATCCATGAGAGCGTTGGCCATCCCATCGAGCTAGACCGCGTCCTGGGCTACGAGGCCGGCTACGCTGGCACCAGCTTTCTTGATGCCGAAGAGGCCGGTTTCCAGTACGGTTCAGAGCATGTCAATATCGTGGCAGACGCCACTGTCCCGGGTGGCCTGGGCACCTTTGGCTACGATGACGACGGGATCAAGGCCCAACGCGTGCCGATCATCACCAAAGGTTGCTTCCAGAACTTCATTAGCTCGCGCGATACAGCCGCGGCTATCGGGCAGAGGTCAAATGGCACCGCACGCGCCGACGGTTGGGGACGTATCCCGATCGTGCGCATGACCAATGTCAACCTACTCCCGGGTGATTACGAGTTGGATGAGCTGATCGCCGGCGTGGAGAATGGACTGCTCCTGTCGGTGAACAAGAGCTGGAGTATCGATGATCGCCGCCTGAACTTCCAGTTCGCCTGCGAGGTCGGCTATGAGATCAAGGGCGGGAAGTTGACCGGTAAGATCTACAAGAACCCGATCTACACCGGGATCACCCCGAAGTTCTGGAACTCCTGTGACGGCGTGGCCAACGAGAGGTATTGGATGATGTATGGCACCCCCAACTGCGGCAAGGGCGAGCCTGGTCAGGTCGCCCATGTCGGGCACGGCTCGGCTCCCGCTCGCTTCAGAAATGTGAAGGTAGGTGTCGCCGATGTTAAGTAAGGAAAGGATCTATGCCATCATCGATATCGTCCTGCGTGAAGCCAAGGGCCATGACACCATCGTCCTGGTGCAATCCGGGGTCAATGGCCTGACCCGCTTTGCCAACTCCGAGATCCATCAGAACGTCTTTGAGGATACCACCGATATTACCATCACCATGACCGAAGGGCGCAAGCGTAGTCAGATCATGACCAGCCGCTACGATCAGGAAGGTCTGGCAGCCGCTACCCAGGAGGCTATCACCAATCTCAGCTTCCTGCCCGATGGGGATGAGCAGCCGTCGCTGGTCGAGGGGCCGGCCGAGATCACCTCTGAGTCCTTCAACCCTGAGTTGGAGCGGCTTTTCGATGCCCAAGGGCGCGCCCGCCTGGTCAAGCAGGGACTGGACCTGCTGGCTCCCGGATATAAAGCGTATGGGGCTCTGTCTTATAGCCTCACCCAGTTCGCCATGGGGAACTCGAAGGGGATCAAACGCTATGCTCTGAGCAATGAGGTCAAATGCACTGTCCTAGTCGCTGACGCTCAGGGCGGCTCCGGATATGCCGCTGCCATCGCCTACCAGCCCGACCTCGACATTCTGGGCGTCTTCCACAAGGCATACGCCAAGGCCAAGCTAAACCACGATCCGATCAGCCTTGAACCTGGTGCTTACACCGTCATCCTCGAACCCATGGCGGTGGGAGATATTCTCACCTATATGTCCTTTATCGGCTTCTCGGGTAAGAGTGTGCAAAACCAGGCCAGCTTCCTGACCGGTAAGCTGGGAGAGAAGCTCTTCGATGACAAGTTAACCATCATCGATGACTATACCAACGAGAATACCGTCTCGCTCCCCTTTGACTTTGAGGGGACGCCGCGCACCAAAGTGGTCTTAGTGGAGAGTGGCGTGGCGAAAGGGGTGGTTCACGACACCATGAGTGCCAATAAGGATGGGGTCCCATCCACTGGTCACTCGCTCAATCAGCCGGCCTTTGGCGGCATACCTCTGAACTTGGTGGTGGCTGGCGGCGACCAGAGCCTGGACGAGATGATCAAGGGGACCAAGGACGGTCTTCTGGTCACCCGCTTCCACTACATGAACCCGGTTAACCCGCGTCAGGCCCAGCTGACCGCCCTCACCCGCGATGGCCTCTTCAAGATCGAAAACGGGGAGATCGTGGCCGCTGTCAAGAACATGCGCTTCACCGAAAGCATGCTGAACGCTCTCAACCAGATTGAGGCAATCTCCAGCGATCGTGAGCGCACCGGCTTCTTCTTCGGCAACTATTTCGTCCCAGCCATGAAGATCAACGGCTTCCGCTTCACGGGAAAAACAAGTTAGCGGCCTAGTTTCAAGGCCACTCAGCAAGGCGCGCCATCGGCGCGCCTTGCTTCTTAGCCAGACAGGGAGAGTAAGGCCAACCTTTTTCTATAAAGTTGGCGGAGAGAGCGGTGCGCCTTTCTCGTATGTGGTGCATATTGTGTAGGTATAATTATAGGAAGGGCATAGAATCCCGGCTTTTTTTTACCATGCCAGCAGGAAACACTGCTAACCTGCAGAATAAGGTCTGATCAATCACATCGAGAAGGGAGACGCTTCATGAGTAAGCCTGAAGCTGAACTGCAGTCGAATTTCATCCAGGAGATCGTCAATGAGGACCTCAAACTCGGGCTCAATGATGGGCGTGTCCATACCCGTTTTCCTCCCGAGCCCAACGGCTACCCGCATATTGGTCATGCCAAGGCGATCTTGATTAACTACAATATGGCCAAAGCCAATGGCGGCCTCTTCAATCTCCGCTTCGATGACACCAACCCGGTGGCTGAAGATCAGGAGTTCGTCGATGCCATCATGAATGATATCCGCTGGCTGGGGGCAGATTGGGGCGACCGTCTATTCTATGCTGCCGATTACTTTGATCATATGTACGACTTCGCTGTTCAGTTGATCAGGGATGGCAAGGCGTATGTCGATGACCTCAGTATTGAGGAGATTCGCAAGTACCGCGGGACCCTCACCCAGCCTGGTAAGGAGAGTCCCTACCGCAATCGCCCTGTGGAGGAGAGCTTAGATCTATTTGAGCGTATGAAGGCAGGGGAGTTCCCTGATGGCGCTCGAGTGCTGCGCGCCAAGATCGATATGGGCTCCGGCAATATCAATATGCGCGATCCGGTCATCTACCGCATTCGCCATGCTCACCATCAGCGTAGCGGTGACAAGTGGTGCATCTACCCGATGTACGACTATGCCCATCCGCTCGAAGATGCGTTGGAGCATATCACCCATTCGTTGTGCTCGATCGAGTATGCGGATCATCGCCCTCTCTACGACTGGGTTCTAGACAATGTAAAGTATCAGATCGACGGCGTTGACCAGCGTCCCAAACAGATCGAATTTGCCCGCTTGAACATTACTCACACAGTCATGAGCAAACGTAAGCTGAAGAAGCTGGTTGAGGGCGGGTTTGTCAGCGGTTGGGATGACCCCCGCATGCCGACCATCGCCGGGCTGCGTCGTCGCGGTTATACGCCGACTGCCATCCAGGATTTCATCCAGCGAGTCGGAGTGGCACGCAGCAACAGCATCGTTGATGTGGCTTTGCTTGAACACTGCATCCGTGAAGAACTGAATACCACCGCGCCGCGCGTGATGGCGGTTCTACGCCCGCTTCGTCTGGTCATCACCAACTACCCTGAAGATCAGGTGGAGTGGGTGGATCTGGAGAACAACCCTGAGGATCCTGAAACCGGGACGCGCAAGGTTCCTTTCTCCCGTGTGATCTATCTCGAGCAGGAAGACTTTATGGAGAACCCGCCCAAGAAGTTCTTCCGCCTGACTCCCGGTGGCGAGGTCCGCCTCAAAGGCGCCTATATCATCAAGTGTGAAGGGGTCATCAAAGACGAGCAGGGTCAGATCGTCGAGCTCCATTGTACCTATGATCCGGACAGCAAGAGTGGTGGTCCGACCAGCGGGCGCAAGATCAAAGGCACATCGCATTGGGTCTCTGCGTCGCATGCGGTCCCCGCAACGGTCCGCCTCTACGATCATCTGCTGAATGACGAGACCCCCGAGACCGAAGTCGAGGTCGAGGATGAGCTTGCCGGTGAGGAAGAAGAGAAGGTCAGCGGTGATTTCCTTAAGCAGCTCAATCCAAATTCGCTCGAGGTTCTCGAGGGTGTCATGCTGGAACCGGTCCTGGCTGAAGCCAAGCCCGGTGATCACTTCCAGTTTCTACGTCAGGGCTACTTCGTCCTCGATCCCAAAGATGGAGCTGAGGGTCGCCTGATCTTCAACCGCATCGTCGGCCTGCGCGATACCTGGGCCAAGGTGCAGAAGACGGAGTAACAGTCCATAGCCCCTCGTCCCTGGTCCCCAGTAGGTCTGTCGAAGGAGACCGCGCCACACATGGGGCTCCCAGATGATAGTGCTTGTCTTTCGAAAGCAGCCATGGTATAATCTTTCGTGTCGATGCGGAAATAGCTCAACGGTAGAGCACCACCTTGCCAAGGTGGGGGTTGCGAGTTCGAATCTCGTTTTCCGCTCCAGATGCGCGATCTAGGACCGCAATCGCGGTCCTTTTTGCTTATGCTCCGCCAGCGGGCGGACCGGAGGGCGGGCCCCACGGACTTCGGCATCCACTGTGGGCTGATGGCTGTGGGTACACAATCGCCCTTGCATTTCGATAGCGGACTCGCTATAATCAGATCACAATCTTAAACACGCGGAAATAGCTCAACGGTAGAGCACCACCTTGCCAAGGTGGGGGTTGCGAGTTCGAATCTCGTTTTCCGCTCCATCTGCATGCAGACGCCTGTTCAGGCGTCTTTTAGTGTATATTTACGTGGGGAACTTGGACACCTATACGTTTTATGCTATAATATCGTGGTTATAATGTGTAGTGCCCCAGTCAAATGCCGCGCTGACGTACACCTGCGGGGGTAGCCTACATATAATTAGTGAGTGAGCAAGGAGGATACCATGAAGATCGTTTCCCAAACCAAGGAAAACAGCCTCGTAACGCTAGAAATAGAGGTCGGAGTCGAGAAGGTCGAGGAGGCTTTAGCCAAAGCCTACCGGACCGTGGTCAAGAAGGTGCAGCTGCCCGGTTTCCGCAAGGGCAAGGTGCCCCGCAACCTCCTAGAAGCTCGCTTTGGTGCTGAAGTGCTATATGATGATGCCCTGGACGTGCTCCTCCCAGAAGCGTACCAGTCGGCTTTGGATGAGACGAAGATCGAACCAATCGATCGTCCCGATGTTGAAGTCATCAAGTTCCAGAAGGGCGAGCCCTGCGTCTTCAAGGCCAAGATAACTGTCAAGCCCGACGTTGTTTTGGGCGAGTATAAGGGGATCAAGGTGACCAAGGATTCCGCTGAGGTCAAGCCTGAAGAGATCGAGCAAGAGCTAACGAAGATGCAGGATACGCATGCCCGCCTCGAGGCCATTGAGGGTGAGGCGCAGCAGGGCGACTACACCGTAATTGACTTCAAGGGTTTCATCGGTGATGAAGCTTTTGCGGGCGGTGAAGGTCATGACTACCCGCTACAACTTGGCGCTGGCAACTTCATCCCTGGGTTTGAGGATCAACTGATCGGGGCCCAGACTGGTGATGAGCGCGACGTCAAGGTAACCTTCCCTGAGAACTATGGTGCTCAGGAGCTCGCTGGCAAGGAAGCATTGTTCAAGGTGGCTGTGAAGTCCGTCAAGCGCAAAGAGCTCCCCGCGCTCGATGATGAATTCGCCAAGGATGTCTCCGACAAGGAGACCCTGGAGGAATTAAAGCAGGACGTGGAGAATAGATTAAAAGAAGCAGCGGAGCGTCGTGTCGAGGAAAAGTTCAAGAACGACATCCTCGAGAAGGTCTCTGACAACGCTTCTGTTGAGATCCCGGCGGTCCTTGTTGACCGCCAGGTTGACGTGATGCTTCAGAGCTTTACCACCAACCTTCAGCGCCAGGGCTTGTCTCTGGAAGCCTATCTTGAGGCCATTGGCTCATCCACAGATAAGATGAAGGAAGAGATCCGTCCTCAGGCTGAGCGCCGTGTGAAGACCAACCTGGTAATAGAGGCGATCATGAAGCAGGAGAACATCACTCCTAGCGATGAAGAGATCGAAAAGTATCTTGCCGATCTCGCCAAGCTCTATAACAAGAGCGTTGAAGACTTTACCAACATGGTCAAAGAGCAGAACGGCTATGACGATGTTGTCGAGGATGTCCGTGTCGAGAAGACCATCAGTTTTGTGGTTGAACAGGCGGTTACTGAATAGGTAGTATTTCATAGATGCCCCTCTGTAACCCCATCCGCCGAGCGTATGGTTGATCGGATCCGAGAGCCCTCGGCAGCCTGTGGCCGGTCTTTGCACCGGCCGCTTTGCGCTAGCCCTACTGAGTGCGAACCCACAGAGAGGAAAAGAGAGGTGACTCAATGTTTAAGTTCAATGACGACAAAGGGCAACTGAAGTGTTCCTTCTGCGGGAAAACCCAGGATCAGGTTCGCAAGTTGGTCGCCGGGCCAGGGGTCTATATCTGTGATGAGTGTATTGAGCTATGCAACGAGATCATTGAGGAAGAGTTGCATGAGAGCAGTGATTTTGACCTGAAAGAGCTGCCGAAACCGGTTCAGATCAAGGAGATCTTGGATCAGTACGTCATCGGTCAGGAACAGGCCAAGAAGGTTCTATCGGTCGCTGTCTACAATCACTACAAGCGGATCAACTCTAGCTTTAAGTCTGATGACGTGGAGCTGCAGAAGAGCAATATCTTGATGCTCGGGCCGACGGGTGTCGGCAAAACGTACCTGGCTCAGAGCCTGGCCAAGATCCTCAATGTTCCCTTTGCCATCGCCGACGCTACGTCACTGACAGAGGCTGGATATGTGGGCGAGGATGTCGAGAACATTCTCCTGAAGCTGATCCAAGCCGCTGATTATGATGTGGAGAAGGCCGAGAAGGGAATCGTCTATATCGACGAGATCGACAAGATTGCTCGCAAGTCCGACAATCCATCGATCACGCGTGATGTCTCCGGCGAGGGCGTTCAGCAGGCTCTGCTGAAGATCCTCGAAGGAACGGTAGCCAACGTGCCTCCCCAGGGCGGCCGTAAGCACCCGCATCAGGAGTTCATCCAGATCGACACGACCAACATTCTGTTCATCTGCGGTGGCGCTTTTGATGGTCTCGAGAAGATCATTCAAAATCGCATCGGTCAGAAGTCGATGGGCTTTGGCGCCGAGATCACCAGTAAGCAGGAACGCAAGGTTGGTGAGTTCCTGAAGGATGTCCTGCCCCAGGATCTGCTCAAGTTCGGGCTGATTCCAGAGTTCGTAGGCCGCATCCCGGTGATCGCGACACTGGATTCGCTCGACGAAGCGGCTCTTATTCGTATCCTCACTGAACCTAAGAACGCTTTGATCAAGCAGTATCAGAAGCTGTTTGAGATGGACGGTGCGGCACTCGAGGTCACTGAAGACGCGCTGCAGATGGTAGCTACTGAGGCCATCAAGCGCAACACGGGTGCCCGGGGTTTGCGCGCCATCCTTGAGGGGATCATGCTGGAAGTCATGTATGACATCCCATCCCGTCAGGATGTTCAGAAGGTGATCGTGACCCGCGAGGTCGTGACGAATAAGGAGAAGCCGATGGTTGTCACAGCCGAGCCGCGCAAGCGCAAGAAAGATGTGACCGCGTAGATCGGAGCGAGACCCCTTAGGGGGTCTCGCTTTTTCTGTACCGGAGCCAAGTGCTCGCCTTGGCGGTGCGCTTTTTCGTTTACCTCCACGACCCCCTGGTTATAATAACAAATAGCTCTGGGAGAACGGGGGTAGCTCAATGTACTTTGGCAATGTCGTGACGCTGATTCAATTCTTCTTCGCCATCGTGATCGGTATTTACTTCCTGAATCTTCTGCGTTCCCAACAGTCGACCCGCAGCGCTGTAGAAAAAGAGTCGCGCAAAGAGCTGGACAAACTGCGCAAGCTTCGGGCCACCTCCTTGAGTGAGCCGCTGAGCGAGAAAACCCGTCCCACGAACTTCGCCGAGATCATTGGTCAAACAGATGGCCTCAAGGCCCTGCGGGCAGCGCTCTGCGGCCCCAATCCGCAGCATGTGATCATCTACGGACCCCCAGGGGTGGGGAAGACCGCTGCCGCCCGTGTCGTCCTGGATGAGGCGAAGAAGAACAAGGTATCACCTTTTGCTGAGGACGCTAAGTTCGTAGAGATCGATGCAACCACAGCGCGGTTTGATGAACGCGGGATCGCCGATCCTTTGATCGGTTCGGTACACGATCCCATTTATCAAGGCGCTGGTGCCATGGGGATGGCGGGTATCCCCCAACCCAAAGCAGGTGCGGTTACAAAGGCACACGGCGGCGTGCTCTTCATCGACGAGATCGGTGAGCTTCACCTGATCCAGATGAATAAGCTGCTGAAAGTCTTGGAAGATCGCAAAGTCGTCCTCGAAAGTGCCTACTACAGCTCAGAGGATTTTAACATCCCCCAACATATCCACGATATCTTCCAAAACGGGCTCCCGGCAGATTTTCGCCTGGTGGGCGCCACGACCAAGACGCCAGCTGAGATCCCAGCGGCCATCCGTTCACGGTGTGTTGAGATCTTCTTTCGGCCTCTGCTACCCGATGAGATCCGCACGATTTCCGTTAACGCCTGCAACAAGATCGGCTTTGCCTATGACGAAGCGGCGATCGAGGTGATCAAGCGCTATGCCACCAATGGGCGTGAAGCGGTCAATGTGGTCCAGATCGCAGCTGGAATTGCTCTATCAGCTGAGCGTAAGGTGATCAAGGCCGAGGATATTGAGTGGGTGGTCAACAGCAGTCAGATCTCACCGCGCCCCGACCGCAAGATCCCGCATGAACCACAGGTCGGATATGTCAACGGTCTGGCGGTCATCGGTGCCAATATGGGCTGCCTGCTGGATGTCGAGGTCGAAACGATTCCAAGCGTTCAGGGGCAGGGAAAGATCATCGTGACCGGGGTGGTGGAGGAAGAAGAGATTGGTGGTCACAGTCATGTGATGCGCCGCAAGAGTATGGCGAAGAACTCGGTGGAGAATGTGCTGACCGTACTGCGCAGTTCTCTAAAGCTTGACTGCCGAGACTACGATATCCACGTCAACTTCCCTGGGGGTATGCCGGTGGACGGTCCTTCCGCTGGTGTCACCATCGCCACTGCCATTTACTCTTCAGTTATGAAGGTCCGAGTAGACAACTCCGTTGCCATGACCGGCGAACTCTCCATACGTGGCCAGGTTCGGCCGATCGGCGGTGTCGTTGCCAAGATTGAGGCAGCCCGCCAAGCCGGCGCCCGGCGGGTCATTATCCCGCAGGAGAACTGGCAAGAGATGTTCAAGGGCTATGGTAATATCGAGATCACCCCTGTCAGTACCATCGAAGAAGTGCTAGAACTAGCGTTGGTCAAGGACGAGAAGGTGACTGAGCTGTTCCGATCCGGAGCCATGGCAACCGAGTTGGTGGCGGCCTCGCCGGTAAGCTGATCAATAGCCATCAGGCAACAGCAGGACCCAAAGAGATCGTTCCCTCCCGTCCATCGGGAGGGTTTTATCTATCGGTGTACGGACAAACCTACTGGCGATCCAAACTGATGCCTGTTGGCTGATGCCTGATGCCTGTTGAGAAGGAGTCCTCCATCCGGCTCAGAATACTAAGAACAGGGCATGGAGAGACTATTGTCGCGGTATTGCTTGGTGAAATGGAGGTGCGTTTCAGATATGCCCCAAGAGATACAGACCAGAACACTGCCACTCCTGCCTCTGAGAGGCCTCATCGTTTTCCCCTACACAGTGTTGCGCTTTGACGTAGGCCGGCCGAAGTCGGTCGAAGCCTTGGAGAAAGCCATGGCTGAGGAAGGGCTGATCCTGCTGGCTAGCCAGAAGGACGCCCGGACCGACGACCCTGGCCCAGAGGATCTGTACCAGATGGGAACTGTGGCACAGATCAAACAGATGCTAAAGCTACCCGGAGGTACCATGCAGGTTTTGGTGGAAGGCATGAGCCGGGGGCGTATTACTGGTGTACAGAGCACAGAACCGTACATACAGGTGAATCTGCAGTCCATCCCCGACCCCACTACCCGTACTCCAGAGGTGGAAGCCCTGGTCCGTACGCTCAACAACCAGTTCGAGCAGTATATTAAGTCCAGCAAGAAGCTCCCCCCCGAGACGTTGGCCAGCGTGGCGTCTGTTGAGGACCCGGGTCGGCTGGCAGATGTGGTCGCGACGCACCTCACGCTGAAACTAGAAGAGAAGCAGTCCATTCTCGATGCCACTGACCCTGCCGATCGACTGGAGTTAGTGGTCAATGTCTTGGGCAAAGAGATGGAAGTGATGGAGCTCGAACGCAAGATCAGTGCTCGGGTACGCAAGCAGATGGAGAAGACGCAGAAGGAGTACTATCTGCGCGAACAACTGCGGGCCATCCAGAAGGAACTGGGCGATAAGGACGAGCGCGCAGCCGAGGCCGATCAGATGCGTGCTCGCATGAAGAAGATGGCCCTGCCCGCAGAGGTTAAGGAGAAGCTCGAGAAGGAACTGGATCGGCTCGAAAAGATGCCCCCGGCGGCCGCCGAGGGGGTTGTGTTGCGCAACTATATGGATACCGTGCTCTCCTTGCCATGGGATAAGCAGACCGAAGACCGCTTGGATATCTCCATTGCGGAGAAGATCATGGATGAAGAGCACTACGCCCTCGACAAACCCAAGGACAGGATCCTCGAATACCTGGCTGTCCGGCAGCTGACCAAGACCATGAAAGGTCCCATCCTCTGTCTGGCAGGACCGCCTGGGGTAGGTAAGACGTCACTGGCCAAGTCTGTCGCCAAGGCCCTAGAGCGGCGCTTCGTCCGCATCTCCCTCGGGGGTGTTCGCGACGAGGCAGAGATCCGTGGGCACCGGCGCACGTACGTCGGCGCCATGCCTGGACGCATCATCCAAGGGATGAAGCATGCCGGTTCCAAGAATCCCGTATTTCTTCTGGATGAGATCGACAAGATGAGCACGGATTTCCGCGGCGACCCATCAGCGGCGCTTCTTGAGGTCTTGGATCCTGAGCAGAACAACACCTTCAGCGATCACTACGTCGAGCTCCCCTTCGACCTCTCGCAGGTGCTGTTCATCACCACCGCCAATGCGTTGCACCCCATCCCCAGGCCGCTTCTGGACCGGATGGAGGTACTCTATATCTCCGGCTATACCGAGGAGGAGAAGGTTGAGATCGCCAAGCGTCATCTGATGCCCAAGCAGCTCAAGGATCACGGCCTGACCAGTGAGCGCTTGACGATCACCGACCAGACGCTGTTCAAGATCATCGGTGAGTATACCCGTGAGGCAGGCGTACGCAACCTGGAACGCGAGATTGCCAATGTCTGCCGCAAGGTGGCCAAAGAGGTGGTCAAAGACCCCACTACCAGCATCAAAGTCACCGCGCAGAACCTGCACCAGTACCTTGGTATTCCTCGCTACCGTCATTCGGCAGCGGAGAAGACCGATGAGGTTGGCGTCGCCACCGGTATGGCATGGACCGAGACCGGCGGAGAAGTGCTGGCGATCGAGGTCACCGTTATGCCCGGCAAGGGTGGCCTCACCCTGACTGGCAAGCTGGGCGATGTCATGCGCGAGTCCGCTCAGGCGGCATACAGCTATATCCGCTCCAAAGCAGCGGAGTATGGCGTTGACCCCGAATTCCACCAAAAGTGTGATATCCATATCCATATTCCGGAAGGAGCCATCCCCAAGGACGGTCCATCGGCGGGGATCACCATGGCCACTGCCCTGGTCTCCGCTCTGGCCAAGCGTGCGGTACGCCGTGATGTCGCCATGACCGGCGAGATCACCCTGCGTGGCCACGTACTGCCGATTGGCGGCCTGAAGGAGAAGGTCCTAGCCGCTCATAGGGCCGGCTGCAACACCATCGTGGTACCCATCGAGAATAAGAAGGACCTCGAAGAGATACCGGCGAATGTCAAGCGCAAGCTCACCATCCATCTGGTGGAGAGCTTTGATGAAGTAATCCGAGTAGCCTTAAGGGAGAACCAGCATGAAGATAAGGTCAGCGCAACTCGTGATCAGCGCAGCGAGCCCTAAGCAGTTTGTACCGGGCGATCTCCCCGAGATCGCTCTAGTCGGTCGCTCCAACGTGGGCAAGTCTTCGCTGATCAATGCCTTGCTTAATCGCAAGTCGCTGGCGCGAACCAGCAACACACCAGGCAAGACCCAACTGCTCAACTTCTACTTGATCAATGAGGCCTTCTACTTCGTCGATCTGCCTGGCTACGGCTATGCCGCGGTCTCCCATAGCAAGCAAGAGGGATGGGCAGGGCTGATTGACTCCTACTTGGACCATCGTCCGCAGCTTGCCCTAGTGCTGCAACTGGTCGATCTACGGCATCCGCCATCTGCTCTGGACAAACAGATGTGGGAGGCGATCACCCACTGGGGGATGCCGTCGTTGGTGGTCGCCACCAAGCGGGACAAGCTCCCCCGCAGTCAATGGGCCAAGCATGCCGCTCAGGTCCGTCGCGATCTTGGCTTGGCCAACGATCCCATCTTGTTTAGTACCGGGGACCCTCTTACTCGCGAAACGCTGTGGCAGGCGATCGAGGAATACCTTCCGGAGGGCCCGCCGCCCGCAGCCCACGGCCCGCAGGATGAACAATAGGATCGCGCTCCGTCCCCGTGCTTTCGGTTTCCTTTGTGTCTCCGCTGATGTCTGATAGCTTCGGGCTCGGCGCAGCCTTCGGCTGCTGCCGTGTCACCTCCCCTCATCTCGACGCATATTCTATAGGTAGCATGGAGGCGGATACTCCCATGGGTAGATGAAGCTATCTCCGGTTGGTCTCTGGTCGATCATCAATTCCACGATCGTAACACCGATCTGACCACCTGATGGGCTGAACTCCCGTACGGTCCGATCAGACGGTGGACTCGCAGGAGGAGCAAAATGAGGGTAGCACTGCTGTACAACCTCAAGAGCAACGTCGAACAAGAAGAGAGTGACCCCCCTGATCGATGGGCGGAACTGGATAGCGAGACCACTGTCAGCGCTATTCGGGACGCGCTCGAGGACGCAGGGCATACGGTGATTGGGATAGAGGGCAACCATACGGCCGTTCATCGCCTGCCTCAGGAGCATGTTGATATCGCCTTCAATATCTGTGAGGGGTTTCACGGCCGCAACCGTGAGGCGCACATCCCGGCCATGCTCGAGATGCTTGGTATCGCGTATGTCGGGTCGGATGTGCTGACCCTGTCGCTCTGTCTGGACAAGGCCATGACCAAACGTGTCCTCAGCCATGCCGGCATCCCCAACGCTTGCTTCGTCACCTTTGCTGATGCCAGTCAGGTGACCTCAGCCCCATTCGACTTCCCGCTCTTTGTCAAGCCTACCCATGAAGGATCGAGTAAAGGGATCACAGCCAGGTCCAAGGTGCACAACCTTGAGGAACTCAGGCAGCAGGTCGATTTCGTCTGCTCCACCTATCATCAGCCCGCTCTGGTCGAAGAGTTTCTTCCCGGACGCGAGTTCACGGTCGGGATCCTGGGTAATGAGCATCCTCATGTCTTTGCGCCGATGGAGATCAGCTATGAGCATGTACCAGAAGAGGCTAACCGCATCTACTCCTACCAGTACAAGAAAGAGTGGGTGGAACGGCACAACTTTATCTGTCCCGCTCCGGTCACAGAAGAGCAGGAGAAACGCCTCAAGGAAGTGGCTCTCGCCGCTTACCGCGCGGTCGGTGGCCTAGATTTCGGTCGCATCGACCTGCGCCTTGATGCGGCGGGCAATCCACACGTGATCGAGATCAACCCACTCCCCGGCATGGCTCCCGGCTACAGCGACTACCCTGTCGCCGCCGAGGCCAATGGGATTCCCTACCCAGACCTGGTCAGATCCATCCTCGATCTCGCTATCGGGCGGAACGGGCTTGTGGATCAGGGGGTTGTCTTGCGCCTTCCCCTGCAGTCAGTACTCCCCCTAGCTCCTGTGGCCGCCGGTAGTGGCAACGGAGCATAGCAGCGAAACTAAGAAGAGCCATCCTACGGCGTCAGCCGCTGGATGGCTTCTTTATCTAATTAGTTATTAAGGGGTCTGACGCATGACCTCCTTGTGGCAATCCTGCGCCGCCCCTAGTGCTACTCTTAGTCATGCAAGTTCCAAAAGAAAGGGTTACGCAAGGTGTTAGGGCTGTCACCTGTTGCGAGCGATTAGCCGCTCGAGCCTAGCCACGCCCAGATACATCACCGTGGCGACCGCCAGCAGAATCAGGGTGCTGGTCATGACCAGATGCAGGTTGAAGACCTGCCCACCGTAGATGATCAGGAAGCCTAAGCCCTCTTTGGCGACTAGGAACTCGCCGACGATCACGCCCACCAGCGAAAGGCCGACATTGACCTTGAGTGCGGAGACGATGGTCGGCAGGCTGGCAGGGAGGACCACCATCTTGAGGATCTGCCATTTGCTCGCGCCAAAGGACTTGGCCAGCTTCATGTAGTTGGCATCGAGCGAAGTGAAGCCGGTGTAGACCTGGATGATGGTGACCACGATCGAGACGGCCAGCGCCATCGAGACGATGGCACTCATCCCGGTGCCAAACCAGATGATGAACATCGGGCCCAAGGCTACTTTTGGCAAGCTATTGAGGACTACTAAGTAAGGGTCGAGGACCTTCGACCAAAAGTCAGACCACCACAGCCCGATGGCAATGGCTGTGCCGAGCACTGTGCCGAGTCCGAAGCCGACCATCGTCTCCCAGATTGTGACCCAGCTATGGCGGTATAGGCTGCCATCGCTGTGCAGCTTCGTTAGGGTCGTTACGATCTTGCTCGGCTGACTGGTAAGAAACGGGTCTGCCCAGCCAACTCGCGTGACCAACTCCCAGAAGGCAAAGAGGCCGACGATCAGGGCGACCTGAGCGGCAACTACCGTCAGGCGTCGCCGCCTTAGATCTTTGAGATAGGCTGCATGACTCGGGCTCTTGGCTCCCGGTTCGTTCACCCCAGTTCCCCATGACGCCTCGGCGTCGCCACGATGGATGAGACGTTCCACCCCGCGGGTGGTTGACCCCGCTGCGGGCTGTGGGCTGCGGGCTGCGGGCATTTTCGTGTCAGACACTGACTCTCAGCTCCTCCCAGATCTGGTTGAAGTACTTGCCGAAACTGGGGTCTTTACGGACACAAAGCGGGGTGCGCGGCTGGCAGGTGAAGGTGAGGGTCAGCTCCTTGGCGACAATGGCTGGACGAGGACTGAGGATGATCACACGGTCGCTCATGGCAACCGCCTCAGGGATATCATGGGTCACCATCAGGATGGTCTTGCCCCGCTGCCTAAGGATCTGATACACCTCATCCTGCATGGCGATACGGGTCTGATAGTCCAGGGCAGAAAAGGCTTCATCCAACAGGAGAACCTCGGGCCTGAGAGCTAAGGTGCGTACCAGTGCCACCCTTTGGCGCATGCCGCCCGATAGGTGACGAGGATAGTGATGAAGGAAGTCGCCCAGGCCGTAATCCGTCAGCATCTCGGCAACCTCTTGCTTGCGCTCCGGGGTCAACTGATGCCTGAACTCCAAGCCCAGGCAAGCATTGTCGAGAACGGTGCGCCACTCCATCAGGTAGTCCTGTTGGAGCATATAACCGATCTGGGAGGAAGGACCGGTGATCAGATTGTCACA
The DNA here is from genome assembly GCA_964402415.1 of uncultured Clostridia bacterium. Taxonomy (GTDB): domain Bacteria; phylum Bacillota; class JAAYKD01; order JAAYKD01; family CAYOCI01; genus CAYOCI01. The sequence goes on along the minus strand of CAYOCI010000031.1, from coordinate 7,790 downwards.
GATGGTCACGCTGCCGCGCGACGGCTTCACCATCCCAGCGATGACCGAGAGCAGACTGCTCTTGCCGCAACCGCTCGGCCCGACGATGCTGACAAACTCACCTTGCTCGACATATAGTGATACATCCTTGATGGCCTGAGTTTCATCTTTGGATGTATGGTAAAGCAAACTTACCTTATCCACACGGACATCGGCCACTCATATCGCCTCCAGTATCTAGACAGCCAGCAGGCATCAGCCCGCAGCCATCAGTGGTATTTGGGAAACCGCGGCGCGTGGCTACTGCTTCCCTATGTAATGACCCCTAGCGAGGAAAATGGGTACGGGCGTGACCATACCTAGGGTAGGAGTGTCCCGAGGGGACACTCCGTTTCCCACTGTTCACCCAGGGGGTTGGGTCTGCGTAGCGGACAGTGCCTTTGACACGGCTCCAATCAGGAGAGCCGAGGGTGGTGGGGAATAGGATGCAATACTGTCTGAGCCCAAAGGGCGAGTTTATTGCATCCCCGAGCCATCCTGCAGGCTCCTACCATACGTGTCAACAGCACAGGAGCACGCAGGCCCGTCACCCCTTACCGTTTCATCGCCGCCTCAGCAAACTGGTTGTTCACCATGCTGCTATGCGTTACTTTCTTCGCCTCGGTCAGTTCACCAGCCTCGATCATGATCTTCTGCAGGTTTTCCAGTGCCTGCGGGGTGAAGACTGGGTCCTTCGCCCAGATATCTAGGTCTTTGTAGCGTTGAACCACTTTGGTCAGGAGCGCCATGTCCGTGTCCGGGAACTGCGGCGCGATCACCTTGGCGACTTCAGCAGCCGAGTTCTGGTCGACCCATTTCTGAGCACGATAGACCGCGTTGGTAAAGCTCTGCACTACCTGCGGGTTCTTCTTGATGTAGTTCGCGGTCGCGTGGAAGACTGTATAGGGGACCTCGCCGCCATCCTTACCCAAGGAGGCCACGATCTTGCCCTTGCCAGAGGTCTCCAGCTGCGAGGCAGCGGGTTCCCAGACCTGCACGTAGTCGCCAATCCCGCCCGCAAAGGCCGTAGCCGTTGCATCGAGAGCGATATTTTGGATGATCTCGACATCCTTCTGCGGAACCATGCCATTGAGGCGGACGATATGCTCGAGGACCATCTGCGGCACGCCACCCTTGCGGCCACCAATGACGATCTTGCCCTTCGTATCGGTCCACTTAAAGTTCTCAGTGCCAGGTCGGGCGACCAAGAAGGAGCCATCACGCTTGGTCAGCTGGGCGAAGGCAACAACGTTGTTCTCGGCACCCTGCTGGGCGATGTAGACGGCGGCCTCAGGGCCAAAGAGCCCAATATCGGCGTTACCCGAGAGCAGTGCAGCGGCGCCTTTGTCGGCACCCCAGGCGATGCCGATCTTTACGTTTAGGCCCTCTTCTTTGAAGTAATCCTTGTGATAGGCGACATACTGTGGGGTGTAGAAGACAGAGTGAATGACCTCAGCGACCCTGACTTCGGTTAACGGTTTTGCCTGTGGCTGAGGCTCGGCTTTGGGCTGACACCCTGTGAGGAGACCAACCACCATGAGAGCCACCATTGCTCCGGCAAGCATTCGGGATTTGTACATATGACCTTCTCCCTCCTCAGATTACGGATAGTAACACAGTATGCATTGCCGTCTGGAATGGTGAGAGCCACTCGATGATTTGATGAGCACCGAAGGATTCTGGGAGAGACGGACATTTTCGGTGTCTTGGCAGGGAAATGTAACGAATAGCTCGAAGTATGCACATCAATGGTATAGATAGGTAGGTAGAAACGTCACGGAGTGCTTCTTTGCACTGGGGAGTGGACGAGCGTAAGCTCATCGGCGTTGTGGGTAGTTCCGCCGATAGCCGCTTTCCGGGAGACTCCGCGACTGCATAATTCTGCACTATGATAAATGGGAGGACGTATCCATGGCCAATGAGACCAAGAAACCTGTCAAGATCTGCGACACGACTCTGCGCGACGGACACCAGTCACTGATGGCAACGCGCCTGAAGATGGAAGACATGCTACCGCTCCTGGACCAGATGGACCAGGTGGGCTTTCACTCAGTCGAGTGCTGGGGTGGCGCCACTTTCGATTCCTGTCTGCGTTTTCTCAACGAGGATCCCTGGGAGAGACTGCGCACTTTCAAGAAGCACTTCAAGAAGACACCGCTGCAGATGCTGCTCCGCGGCCAGAACCTGCTGGGCTATAAGCATTACCCCGACGATGTGATTGAGGCTTTTGTTCGTAAGGCCGTCGAGAACGGTATGGATATCATCCGCATCTTTGACGCCCTTAACGATTTCCGCAATATCGAGACCGCCATGAAGGCTGCCAAGAAGTCAGGTGCGCACGTACAGGGCACTGTTGTTTACACCATCAGCCCGGTTCACGACGTGGAGAACTTCGTCAAGATGGCTAAGGAGCTGGAGTCCATGGGCTCTGACTCCATCTGCCTCAAGGATATGGCCGGTATCCTCACCCCCTACATGGCGTATGAGCTAGTCAAGCGCTTCAAGGAAGTGCTCACGGTTCCCGTTCAACTCCATAGCCACTACACCGCCGGTATGGCTGGAACCACCTACATCAAGGCCGTTGAGGCTGGGTGCGATATCATCGACACCGCTCTCTCACCGTTGGCCATGGGCACATCGCAGCCCGCTACCGAGACGATCGTCGCCGAACTGCAGGGCACCCCGTATGACACCGGGCTCGACATCAAGAAGATGTTCCCCATCTCCGAGCAGCTCAAGCGCGCGCGTAAGAACTATCATATCGACTCCGACGTTGTCTTCGGCGTCGACGCCAATGTGTTGACCTATCAGATCCCCGGCGGTATGCTATCCAACTTCGCCTCCCAGCTTGGTGGTCAGCTCGATAAGCTACCAGCGGTTCTGGAAGAGATGCCTCGCGTCCGCCAAGATCTAGGCTTTCCTCCACTGGTTACTCCATCCAGTCAGATGGTCGGCGCACAGGCGGTCATGAACGTCCTCGCTGGTGAGCGCTACAAGATGGTCACCAACGAGGTCAAGAGCTACCTAGCCGGCTACTATGGCCGTTCGCCCGCACCGATCGACCCCGAGTTCCGCAAGTCAATCATCGGCGATACCAAGGTGATCGATTGCCGTCCTGCTGACCTGCTCGAGCCCGGACTCCCGCAGGCTCAAAAGGAGATCGGCCAGTACATGGAGAGCGAAGAGGATCTTCTCTCCTACGTGGCCTTCCCGCAAGTCGCCATGAAGTTCCTTCAAGAACGCGCCGCCGGCAAATACAAGGTTGATTTCGACCTGGTAGAGAAGGCCGAAAAAGATGGCGACAAGGGTAAGTATCCGATCCAGTAGTATATCAAGGGCGCGGCCGAAATGGTCGCGCCCTTTCCGTAACTTCTGGCTCGTGCTGACGTAATACTAGATGTATGGTATTATTAGGGCAACATAGCCGTTTGGAGGATATTTCCTAGTTCCTGGTGGCTAGTGCCCACTGCCTAACGAAGGAGGGAGACCATGAGGTTGAAACGAGCGATCGTGGCCTCGATCTGTTTGGTGGTTCTGCTGTCGGTGGGGCAGGTGTTGGCTGGGCCTTTCGCCTACTCTATCCCAGTCCAAGAAGATCAGATCACCATCGGGGCCGATGGCACGGTGGAACTGGTTCGTTACTTTGAGTTCGCCGTGGCGTCCTCATCCAGCGACAAAGGGACCGAGATCTGGGCCGGGCTGCCAACTGGGGCCACGCAGGTCCAATCGGTGGTGGATGAGAAGGGCAACAAGGTCAACTTCTCCACGCGCAGCAGTGGGGGACAATACGTGGTGGTGCTGAAGGGCTTTAGCGCCATCTCGCCGGGGAACAAGCTGGGCTTTACCATCACCGCCCGCATCCCGAGCTTCCTCTATGCTGATCAGAGTAGCGCCGATTATGCCACCATGGAGTACACGCCTGCCTGGTGGGACCAGGGGGACGTCGGCACTCAGCGGGTGGCCATCATCCTACCGCCCAAGGTGACCAAAGAAGAGGTCAAGACCGGACAGCGTCAGTGGACCGGTACCGCCCTGACTGAAGATGGCCGTCAGACTATCTATTGGGAGCAGAAAAACTTGCGTGCGGGACAGAAGCTCTCGGTAGCCGTGGGCTTTCCAAGCAAATACCTCAATGCCGGGGTGCTCGCGAGCAAGCCCAGCGGACCGCGAGCCGTGCCCCAAGGCGGCTATAGTGTCCGCACGGGACCCAGCCCCTTGACCTTCATCATACCGTTCTTTGCTATCTTCGGCATCATCGCTGTGGCCATCGGTGCGGGAGCCTCTAAGGGTCGACAGGAGTACAGCCGTCCGGGCATCGCCATGGAAGGGGTAGGGGTGAACCGCGACCTTGATCCAGTGGAAGCTGCGGTCTTGCTGCGCAAGGAGCCTCAGCAGGTTCTGAACATGTTGATGTTCAAGATGTTGATGGAGAACCGGATCAAACTGATCAGTCGCGAGCCCCTAAAGCTGGAACCAGTCTACACCGATGGGGTCAAACCCCATGAGAAGCTCTTCGTCGAGGCCATCAACCTCGAAACGAAAGAACTGGACGAAGCCAAGCTGGCGGAGAGCTTCCGCACCCTGGTGCGTTCGGTGGTGGAGAAGACCAAACCGTATTGCCGCCGCGATACTGAGCGTTATTACGAGGGCAAGGTGGATGAGGCATGGATGAAAGTCCGCCAAGCCGAAGCTCCCGACGTGAAGTTCAAAGAGTACGATGCCAACTTGCTCTGGCTGATCCTCAACGACGAGATGCAGGATAAGTATGGTAAAGAAGTGGAAGAGGTCATCGTACGTCAGCCCCGTCCTGTGCTAGCGGGGTGGTGGTTCTACCCGATCTACACCAACTTCTATGGCGGCTATGGAGCATATGGTCCCTTTGGCGCCTTCCACCACTTCTATGGCCACAGCGGGATGGTGCAGAACCCTGCCCGTTTCAAACAGATCGAGCAGAGCCTGTTCGTCCCCATGGCCCCCCACTCCAGCGGTGGCGGCGGTGGCGGACGGATGACCCCGCCATCCTGCGCCTGTGCCTGCGCGTGCGTTTCCTGTGCCTGCGCCTGTGCCTGTGCCGGCGGCGGAGGATGCACCTAAGCGCGAAGCGCTTGGGAGTCCAAAGGCCACGCCTAAAGGCCTGTAGGGGCGCTGCTATGCCGCGCCCGCCTTCGCTTATGGCGACCATGGGTCTCTCCACAAACGGCGAACGACCGACTTCATTACTATGTTGATACCACAGCCAAGGAGTCTGTAGGGGCGGGTTTCAAACCCGCCCGTGGAGCCCAGCCCTGATGAGGCTGGGCGGCTCTCGTTCTCTCATCCCTCACCTGTCAACAATGCCTACTGTATTCGGTGCCCTCGCGCACCGCTAGGGGGTTTTGCTTCATGCTTCGAACCGTCTATCGTGGCTGCAAGCTCTTCTTGCGCCCAGAGAACGATGGCAGCGGAACGTTGGTGATCAATGCCAATGCCATCCTCTACTTAGACAAGATTGCCACCGATTACGTGCGCTTCTTCATTGAAGCGCTGAACAAACCACCGATGCTCGGCGGCGTAGAGAACGCTGTCGTGCGGCGGGTCCGCCGCCACTACCGCGTCTCGGCCGAGGACGCACTCAAAGACTGGCGCCAGTTGCATGACCAGTTCATGGCAGTGGCCGAAGGGGTCGTCTGCCCCTTCTCCGATCTCGCGGTCAATCGTGTCGAACCCTACAGCAAGGAGCCCGTGGCTCCCTATCGTCTCGATCTGGCGCTCACCTATCGCTGCAACAATAACTGCGGCCACTGCTATGTCGGAGGCTCCAAGGAGACGCCCGAACTGGCCACCGCCCAGTGGAAGGATATCATCACCAAGGCGGTCGACTTTGGCATCCCGCAACTGGTCTTCACCGGTGGCGAGTCGATCCTGCGCCCCGACCTACCGGAGCTGCTTAGTCACGCTGAGAAGCTGGGCGTGATCACCGGGCTGATCACCAATGGGCGTGCTCTGACCGCTGCCAAGGTCAAGGAACTAGCCGACGCAGGCCTTGACTATCTGCAGGTCACCCTCGAGTCCGACGAAGCCGCCATCCACGACGGGATGGTCGGGATCGCTGGCGCCTGGCAAGAGACGGTGGATGGGATCAAGAACGCCTTGCCCCATATCTACATTACCACCAACAGCACTATCACCCAGCAGAACAAGGACCGCATCCTGCCAACCATCGACTTCCTCAACTCGTTAGGGGTCAAGAAGTTCGGTATCAACGCCGTGATCCGCGCAGGACGGGGGACCGAGACCGCCGGTGTCGAGCCTGAAGAACTCAAAGAGATCCTGACTAAGGTCATGGACAAGACCATTGCCAATGCTCAGGAGTTTATCTGGTACACACCCACCTGCTACCAGCAGTTGAACCCTGTTGCCATGGGCCTGGGGATCAAGAGCTGCTCTGCAGCTCGCATTACCCTGGCGGTGGAGCCTGACGGCAACGTCATGCCTTGTCAGTCCTACTTCCAATCCATGGGCAACGCCCTCACCGACGACTTCGCCCGCATCTGGCAGCATCCTCTCGGACTCAAGCTGCGCAACCATGAGCTTGCCCAGCCCAACTGCCAGCACTGCGATCAGTTCACCCTCTGCGGCGGAGGGTGTCCGTTGGAGCAGGGGTGCCAAGCGTAAAGCCGGGGGCATGACGCTTGAGTCCACATGTCCACAGGAACACAAGTCCACAAGTGGGTGTTGGGTAGCCCCCTGCTCCTGCTTGCCGTTGTAGCCCTGAATATGTCCACGAGCCCCGCACCTTGCAGGATGCGGGGCTCTTTGTGTGTAATAGGTAAACGATGTTTCCCAGTTTCATCCGTCCTACCTGTGGACTTGTGTTCTTGTGGACTCTTTCCATTGGCTTGTGTTCCTATGGACTCGTCCCCTCATGACTTGTGTTCTCGTGGACTCTCTACATACACTCCATCCTGAAAGGAGCGAACCCCTATGTCCATCACCGATCAACTGCGTGAACTGATCGCTTCTGTCGACGGCACCCTCGCCGTCGCTGCCAAGAACCTCACCACAGGCGAGGAGATCATGATCAATGAGCACGAACCTTTCGTCGCTGCCAGTGTGATCAAGGTTCCCGTCATGGTCGAGGTCTTCAAGCAAGCCTACGAAGGCAAGTTGCGCCTGGACCAGATGGTCAAGATCGTCAAGGAAGATCAGGTCGGTGGCTCTGGCGTCATCCTTGAGCTGACCCCTGGGGTCGAACTGCCGGTTCGCGATCTGATCAACCTGATGATCGTGGTCTCCGACAACTCCGCCACCAATATGTTGATTGACTTGGTCGGGGCAGAAAACGTCACCAATACCATGTCTGAGCTGGGGCTGCAGAATACTAAGCTCTACAACAAGCTGATGGTGATCCAGGCTAAGCGCCTCGGTACCAATACGATCACCGTCTGGGATATGACCCACCTCTTCGAGCTAATGGCCCATGGTAAGATCATCTCATACTTAGACTGCGAGCGCATGATCCAGGTCCTCAAACGCCAGCAGTACAACGACCTGATCCCCGGCGGAATAGCCGACTTCGGCCACGAAGGCTTGATCGGCTCTCTTCCCAAGGTCGAGGTCGCCCACAAAACCGGCAGTATCAACGGTGTCCGCCACGACAGCGGGATCGTCTACCTGCCCAATACCAGCTACGCTATCACCATCCTCAGCAAGAAGCTCAAAGACGAGGCCAAGGGGATCGCGGCCATCAAGGCCATCTCCAAGGCTATCTATGAGTATTGGAAATAGGCCAA
>CAYOCI010000030.1:0-40697 GCA_964402415.1 uncultured Clostridia bacterium | reverse complement strand
CGTGAGCGGTTGTGTGTCCGAAGTTCAGCAAGATCCGATCGCCTTCCTCGCGCTCATCTCGCTCCACCAAGCGGGCTTTGAGCGTGCAGCACATATCGATCACGTGGGAGAGCTTTGGTCCCGACAGTGCTAGGCAGTCCGTCACATTATCTTCCAGATAGCCAAACAGTTCGGTATTGAAGATCACCGCGTACTTGATCACCTCAGCCATACCTGAGATCAGCTCCCGTTCGGGCAGTGAGCTGAGAGTGCTGATATCGCTGAGCACAAACTTAGGTTGATAGAAAGACCCGATCAGGTTCTTGCCTTTGGGGTGATTGACCGCCACCTTACCGCCCACCGACGAATCCACCTGGGCAAGCAGCGAGGTAGGCACCTGAATGAACGGAACACCCCGCAGGTAAGTAGCAGCAAATAGACCCGCCAGATCCCCGATCACGCCGCCGCCAAGAGCAATAACAGGAGTGTAGCGGTCTAACCGATGATCAATGGCGTAGTTATAGATCTTGTTGATGGTACTGAGGCTTTTGAACTCCTCGCCATCGGGCACTACCACCGCATGAACGCCGAACCCGGCGTTCTCAATAACCTGCTTAACAACCTCACCATAGATCGGGTTAACCACATCATTGGTAATCAACAGAGCCTTGCGGCCGAAGCTAAACCGCTTCATGGTCTCACCGAGATTATCGAGGCTGCCTTTACCAATGAAGATCGAGTAGCTCTGTTTTCCTAGATTTACATTAACAGTCCGCATGTGGTCCCTCCAGATCGAGACACTCTATGATCTCAGCGGTGATCTCAGTCACGGATCTCCTGTCGGTCTTCACCGTCAGATCTGCCCACTGCCTGTAGATCGGTAGACGCGCCCGGAGTAGCTCTCCAAGCCGTGCTCGCGGATTCTGCACCGTCAGCAAAGGGCGGTGACGAGCGCGCCGCACCCGTTCCCACAAGGTTGAGACCGAGGCCTCTAAGAAGATAATACGATAGTTCGCCCCAAGCCACAAGCGATTATCACTGCGCTGCACGATCCCCCCGCCAGTGGCCAGCACCACTTGTGGTATATTGCCCCAGTAGGAGAGCGCGTGACTCTCAACCTGGCGAAAGTAATCCTCTCCACGCTGGGCAAAGAGCTCGGAGATGCTACAGCCCTCCTGCTCTTCAATCCAGCGGTCGAGATCAATGAACCGCCAGCCTATGGTAGCAGCCAACGTGCGTCCAATGCGTGTCTTTCCTGCGCCCATCATACCAATGAGGGCGATTGATAAACCATCTGCTAAAGCCATCCGTTATTCCTCGTATCCTCTTTGCATCGTGTGATCTCTTCCATCCCATATACCCTTTATCTTCGCCATAACCGGAGCGATTCCTACATGAGGACGAGAGGGCGAAAGAAAACCCGGCGCTGGGCCGGGCTTCGGATTATCATGATGGAGTTCGACTGATCCGGGCTCGACCGGTGACCAGTGACACAATCACGTAACGCTTCTCATCATATCGATTGACCAGACCGATAGTCCTACTACCTTTAACAAGTTGACCCGAGGCATCAAACTGCAAAACCAGGCCACTGGGGCTATGGACACTGTCGAACTTGACCCCAGGCGGAAGAAGAGGATGCTTCGCCGGCATCGACGTCTCGTTCTTGGATAGATAGAACCCCTGTGGTTCACTCATCCAAAAGAGAAGATTCCAGGCGGTACTCTGTGTTAGTGCCAGCTGCTGAGCCGTCCTTATCTCAGAAACCAGCGAACGGCACGCGGTCTCAAGACTAAGCGTGGCCATGAAACGGCCATAGGCGGGAACCGCCATGGATGCCAAAAGGGCCACGATGGCGAGCGCAGCCAGCAGGTCAATTAGGGTGAAGCCATCATCGTGCCACAAACGCTGCCGCAGACGCATAATCGTGTCCTCACTCTGCTAAAATGGGCTGGCTTTGCCCACCGGGTATCCCGGGGGAAGCGTGTCTCCCTGTTCATCCTGGAGTGCCTGTGGCTCAACAAAGATGCTCAACGTAACCGCCAACTCCAGCTGTTGCTTGCCGCTGGTGATGCTCCAAGCACTCACCCTTGCTGAACGAGGAAGCGCCTCCATCTGCTGGATGAACCGTACCAAGCCGATATAGTCGCCTGTGGCTATCATATCAGCACTAATCTCGGCATAGGTCTTCTGGTCCACAGGGTCTCCGAGACTTAAGCTTCGCACCTGCACCTTGGAGGTGGCCGCAGCTTGCTCGATCAGAACGATGAACTGCGGGATCTCCTTCTTTTGGGGCAAGTGAGCATTGAGGCGCTCAAGCTTGCCGCTGATAGTAGCTAACTCGGCATCCATGTTCGCTTCTTGGCGAGCTTGTGCCATCAGCTGTGAGTTGCTCTGAGCCAACCTGACGATCTCACTGTCCAGGCTGTTGCGGTCTTCGAGCATCGGTAGGTACAGATAAACCCCTGTCAGGGTAACGATGCTGACCAGCGCCAAGATCTGCAGCATCAGCCGTTCGCGCTTGGTTAGTTGGCGGGTCCATTGCCAGCTAAGCTTGTTCACGCCCCCCCACCTCCTTTGGTTAGTCGGCAGGTCAGAGTGAAGGAGTACCCGGAAGCACTGAGGCTAGCTATCTCCTGCAGGCGGGGATTGCTAAGGTACTGGCTTTGCGCCAATTGGGACAGGAGACGAGCCGCCGATGAGAAGCTCTTCCCTTCGCCGCGGATGCTGATGCTCCCGTCGTCAGTCAGAGTCATCTCACGCAGTGTCACATCCTGGGGTACCAGACGCGTCAACTCGAGTAAGAAAGCACTGGTCTCCATAGGCGCTACCAGGTAGCTACGAGAAGCTTCCAGCTCGCCTAAACGCTTACGTGCATCATCCAGAGCACTCCTTTTGGCCTGGACGGACGCAAGGCTAGTCTGGGTTTGCCGCAGATCGGCCACGATGTCGGATCGCTCCCGTAGCTCGGTATCCAGATACGAGTAAAGCAGCCCACCGGCGATCACCACCACCATGGCGATTAGGTAAGCGGGGTGAATACGCTGGCGCAGGCCGCGCGGCTGTCGTGCCGAGGATGGCAGAAGGTTAACCTTCACCGGCCCACCTCCCTAAGCGCCAACCCAAGAGCGGGAGCCAGTACCGTGTCCAGATCGCGGAACTCGTCCGCTATCTTCTCATCCACTACCACCGACTGGGCAGGATGAGCCAGTTCCACGGTAACTTGATCTGAAGAACCCATCTTATCTGCCGTCGCCTGCAGCTCGTGACGAAGCAGCTCCATCAGCCCCTGAAGACGGGCACTGCCTCCGACGAGGTAGACCTTGGGGAAGCTCAGCTCTCGATTTTTGTAGAGGTAGAACTCCACGGAGCGGCAGATATCACTGGTTAGGCGTTCAGCCGGGCCGCTCAGATACGGGGCAAGCATCGGATCACCTAGCCCGCCTTGATACTTTCGAGCCTCCGCCTCCTCGAGGCTCAGCGAGAGCCCCTGCGCCACAGCTCGCGTAAACTCGCCACCTGCCACGGGGATCACGCGGGTCAACTGCAGCAAGCCGTCGTTAAACAAGCTGAGGTTGGTGCCTACAGCGCCTATGTTAATGATGGCAACAAACTGGTCGAGATCATAGTCGCCTGCCTGTAACGCTCGATAGACCGCCAGCGGCTCGATATCGATGGCATCCAATTGCGCGCCAGCTCCTCCGACCACAGAGAGCAGCTCATCGACCTGCTTGCGGTAGGCGGCCACCAGGACCACCTGCATCTGCTCGTCATCCCTCCCGTGGGGGACGATATGATAGTCATAGACGCTCTCGTCCTTTGGGATGGGGATGTACTGCTCGCTCTCCCATCTCAGCATCTCGCGCAGCTCGTCTTCGCTCATCTTGGGGATCTGGATATGACGAAGGACAAGATTCTGACCGCTAAGAGCGGTAGACATGCGCCTAGGCGAGATGCTTTTGCTCCTAAAAAGGCCTCTGATGGCGGCGATCGTGGCGGCTTCGGATCCGGACTTGTTGGCTTGTACGGCCTCCGGGGTATGGAGCAGACCGTAGCGCACAACCTTGGGCCGGCCCTGGTCCACTCTTACCTGCACTGCCTTGATCGAGTGAGAGCCTATATCCAGCCCGACATAGCTCGCCCCGCGAGCGCGTGGGAGAACTACACGCAAGGGGCGCTGCTGTCGACGGGTGGCGATCAGAGTTGGGATGGAGACAGCCACTTCCAGCGCTGCCACAAGGCCCAGTGCACCAGCCCGCTGCTGTTGATCTATGATGGTGTACCATGAGTACACGCCCAGGGCAGCAATCACCAGCATGGCAAGCAGGCCAGCGATAAGTGCAGGCCGAGACGAAAGTCGTCCTGTCCTCTCCATCGCCATCTCCTTACGCATCGGCATTGGATGCATGTGCTCACCCCCTTCGTCGACTGGTCCTACTGCAGTTCTTCCCAACTCATGATCTCAATGATGGTGCTCTCACTTCCAGGCACGCCATCGGTGAGGAGTCGGGTATCGATGGTAAATTCGAAGTCCATACTCATGTCACACACGAACTGGCTGGCGATAAGTGCGCCATAGAGAGTGGCCTTGTTCTGCTCCCAGGTCAGGATACCTGGGGTATAGAGCATGCCGTTGACCACGGCGTGCTTCTCAACCCGCATCCCACCGAGGCCGATCAGGCTGATCGGCCCAGCGCCAGACGCGTAGGTAAGGTCACCACTGACCACCAAGTCACCCTGGGCCACAATCATCTGCACGCCTTCATTGGTGTCGATCCGGCCCTGTACGTTAAGGCTACCGCTGGGCTTATAGATCACCTTGGCGTTGCGCAGCTCGGCCGGAAGATTGTCAAAGTCGATGGTATCACCAGTGAAGACCAGGTCTGCACTCTTTGCCCAATCAAGGCCAGCAAAATCGGGCAACGGCGGTTGCACTGGAAAGGCGCTGCCGGTGACCACCTTTCCCGCTGGCACACCAATGGGTCTCTGCACTCGTCCCGAGACATAGACTTTGCCCGCTAGGTCACTCTCGTTCCACTCCAGCGTGCCAACATCACCGCTCACATAGATGCTGCCAGTGATATCGCTGTTGTGTTTACCAAGCATCATCCGTTCAACCGATCCATTGATGTAGATGGTGCCGTTGATATAGGGGTGATTGGTGAGATCCAGTTCGGCGACGCTGCCGCCGTAGATGTCGCCCACGATATGGGATTGGTTCTTGACCGCCTCCAGAGGAAACGAACCCGTGTAGGTGACATAGGGGAGCTTCACCAGCTCCACGGTCGCTTTCATCCGCATTGTGATAACGCGATAGGCCTTGCGATTGGCATATTCGCCTAGCCATCCCTCACTGCGAATCAGGAAGAGAGTGCTATCACTCGCGTCTCTGCTGATGGTGACCTTGAAGCGGCCATCGGCCAAGGTCCGCTCGTTGCTCCATGGGAGCAGAAACCCACTCAGGTCCCGCTCGTGGCGGTGAAGCTCTTTCAACCCATACTGCACGCCCGCCTCGGCGATATTCAACGCCTTGGCCGCCCGTAGCTCATTGGCCGCGATGGCAAACTCACTGGAACTCGCCCCCAAGACTGACATCCCTAAGAGCATCATGATCGCCACCAGGACCAGAGCGGCAATCAGGATACTGCCCCTCTCGTTGTTCAGGGTATTCATGATGCTACCTTCACTGAGACCGATCGACGCGGGGTTACCCGCGTGCGGAGAGTATACTCCTGCCCGTCATCCATCGACCCGGTTACCTCCAGGTAAACCGACCTCCCATCCCAGGTCTGTATGATGCTCTTGATATGTTGAGCCACCTCGGTGGATCCTGTCCCCGAGCTGGTAATGTTCTCTTTCAGATTGGCGCCGTTGATATAGAATTGCGAGTTCTTGGCAACCGGCTTGTCTCCCTTGGGAGGCGTCTCCAGGTAGCCGTACTGCTTCACTTTGTTGCCGCTAGCGCCCTCGAGGGTGATCTCTCCTGCCATGCGCGCCACCCTCGCCATTCGTCCCAGAGCGATACGAACGCTCTGCTGCAGCTCAAGCTGTGTATCGCTGCTTCGCCATTGATTCAGCGTGACCCACTGAAACGAAACCAAGACCCCGGCAATGCTGGCAAGTATTGCCACCGTCACCAGCGTCTCCACCAGTGTCAAACCTCGATCACTGCGTAGGGGTCTCTGCATGGCGTCACCTGCCCTTGGCGTAGAGATAACTGGTCAGCTGCACTCTGCGGTCACCGCTACCCTTGTTCCAACTGACGGTGACGCTGACCTCTTTTAGGTCGCTGGCAACAGAGGTCACCGTCACCTCGCGAGTGTAGTCGACCTCAGTGGCAAATGGAGAAAGTGCTTCGCTGACAACGCGCTCCCAGGGGCGAGCGCGGTATTCTTCCATGGTGGCAGAGGCGATATTGGCCGCCACGGTCATGAAGCGGCCCTGATTGGTACTCAAGGCACCATTGGTGAAGAGCTGGAGCAGGGGGACGGCGCAGACAGCGATCAGAGCCACCGAGACCAGGACCTCGACCAGTGTCATGCCACGGTCGTTGCACATCACCGTCACCCCCCTACCAGCCGAGATAACCCAGATACCACGTGAGCATCCGCTCACCCCAGACGATCACCAGCCATGCCCCGAGGCTCAAGAAGGGGCCAAAGGGGATGGCGTCTTTCCTCGACTTGATATTCAACACAAGTAACATAACTCCTGCCACGCCGCCGACAACGAACGACAGGATCAGAGCCAATAGCCCATACGGCCAGCCCATGAACAGGGCGATCACGGTGGCCAGCTTGATATCGCCACCACCAAAGCCGAAGCTTGCCAAGAGGTAGGTGAAGGCGAAGACGCCCACTGCCAGGGCCACTGAGCTCCAGGCGAAACCTGAAGTGCTCCAGTTCACCAGCGCCAAGATCAATCCGGTCAGGGAGACCGAGTCCGGGATGCGCTGATGTTCGAGATCGATCACCGTGGCTAGGAGCAGCGTACTGGCAAAGAGTGCGTTGATGATGGCAGTCTGTAGAGACGGGGCTGTCCACCAGGTCAGCGCCCAGAGCCCACCGCAGAAAAGCTCAGCCAAGAGATAACGAATCGGGATCGGCTGCCGACAGGTACGGCAGCGGCCACCTAGGAAGAGGTAGCTAAAGACCGGGATCAGATCCAGGGCGCCCAGCTCACGGTCACAGTGGATGCAGCGCGATCGCGGGGCTACGATGGAGAGGCCGCGTGGTATTCTCCACGCGGCCATATTGATGAACGAACCGAGGATGAAGCCAACGAGCCCAGAACACGCAACGAAAAGCCCCACGTTACTTAACGGTGAATGAATAGTCGATTGTGTAGGAAGCATAGCTGAGGCTGTTCTTCTTCAGATACTTGGGTTCAAGAACGGCTGCAGCCTCAGTCGCATTGATGGCAGTATCGCCAACATTGGAAGCCCATGTGCCAGCAGTCAGAGCCTCGAAGATCTCCTTGTCAGTCGCCGAAGTACTCTTCGCCTGTTCATCAAAGATATAGCGATCAATCGCACTTTGAAGTAGAGCCTTCTCGCCCTTCGTTGCGTCAGTCTTGGCCGCTGATACGACACCGATATATCGGGGTAGCGCGATCCCACCAATTAGTGCAAGGATGGCGATTACGGCAAGTAACTCCACCAGTGTGAAACCTCTGTCATTTCTAACCTTCCGCATCAGGTTTCTCATTCATTACTCTCCCTTCTGTTCCCAACCGTTTACAAAAAACCAAGGTCCCCAAACTGCTGCAGCATCGGCATCACCACCGCCATTACGATAGCCCCAACGACTATCGCTAAGAACCCGATCAACACCGGCTCCAGTACACTCCCCAGCCGCTCGGTCATGGCTTTGACATCACGGTCGAAGAAGTCCGCCACCTTCTCCAGCAGGGTATCCATCTGGCCGGTCTCCTCGCCCACGGCGATCATCTGCGTCACCATGGGGGGAAAGACCCCGCTCGCTGCCAGAGGTTCGGCGATGCTGTGGCCTGCGCGGATACTGGCCTGCGCCGAGCGGATGGCATCACTGAGCAGGACATTGTCGGCGATCTTCTCCACGACCCCCAGCGCCACCAAGATCGGGACGCCGCTATGCGAGAGCGTGGCCAGGGTGCGTGCAAAGCGCGAGACCGCACGACCACGGATGATGGGACCAAAGATCGGCAGGTTGAGTGCCATCTGATCAAGGGTATGGCGTCCCTGGTCGGTCCGGCTCCAGACTCGGAAGCCGAGGCTGGCGACCACGATCGCCGCCAAGATCAGATACCAATACTTCCGAAATCCCGTGCCGATACCCAGCAAGATCCGGGTCGGCGTTGGTAGCTGCATGCCCATGCTGTCAAACATGGTCACGAAGTTCGGCAGCACCACCACCAAGAGGAAGATGATGACACCGATCGCGACTGTAAGCACGAAGCTAGGATAAAAGGTCGCGGTCTTGAACTTCTGAGACATCTCGTGTTCCTTCTCGAAGTGATCCGCCACCCGCTCGAGCACCTGATCTAGTGCCCCCCCGATCTCCCCTGCTGAAACGGTGTTGACCATGATCTCAGGGAAGACTTTAGGGTGTTTCTGCAGAGCGGAAGCGAATGTAGCACCCCCCTCCAAATCATTACAGACCTCGGCCAAAACACGGCGCAGCTTGGGACTGGTGGTCTGCTGCTGCAGCACACGCAGGGATACCAAGATGGCCACACCAGCATTGATCAAAGTGGCAAGCTGACGGGAAAAAACGGCGAGATCCTTCAGGCTCACCCGCCCCCAACCCTTGCTGCCATGGCGGACATTGCTCAGAATATCCTTGTCCAGCTCCAGGCTGGTGACGATGAAGCTCTGCCCACGGAGTTGGGCGAGGGCATCGGTCTCGCTCGCTGCTTCGAGACTGCCTTCGAAGCCGAGACCTTCGCGATTGCGAACCCTGTAGCGATAGAGGGGCATGTCGGGGTCTCCTCTGTTTCTGGTTCAGATGATCTAGATGGATGAGCTCGCGTGCGGATAGGCAGTAGCCAATGACTGCCTGCCGTTAGCCCGACAGGCTCCGGGACATCTTCTCGGCATCGGTGATACGGACGTTGTACTCCTCGCTGCTGATCAAGCCTTGCTGATAGAGCTGACGCAGGGAGTTGTCCATGCTCTGCATCCCGTACTTACCGCCAGTCTGGATCGAGGAGTAGAGCTGATGGGTCTTCCCTTCACGAATCAGATTGCGCACCGCCGGTGTGGCGGTCATGATCTCCACCGCGACCACCCGTCCAGGCTTGTCCGCTCTGGGGATGAGTTGCTGGGAGATGACCCCCTGAAGGCACTCGGCCAACTGGATGCGGATCTGCTGCTGTTGGTGGAGTGGGAAGATATCGACCAAACGCTCGATTGTCTGAGGGGCGTCTGACGAATGAAGCGTCGCCAGGACCAGGTGGCCGGTCTCTGCGGCGCTGATGGCCGTCTGTGTGGTCTCGAGATCACGCATCTCGCCAACCAGGATGACATCGGGATCCTGCCGCATGGCCGCACGCAGGGCGTTGGCAAAGCTCTGAGTATCACTTCCCACCTCGCGCTGATTCACGATGCTGCGCCGATGGCGGTGCAGGAACTCGATGGGATCCTCGATGGTCATCACATGGCAGGCGCGTTCGCCATTGATCAGGTCGACCATGGAGGCCAGTGTGGTGGATTTGCCGCTGCCGGTGGGCCCGGTGACCAGGACCAAGCCATGGACTTTCCGTGCCAGTCCGGCGATCACCTCGGGCAGTCCTAAGGATGCCAGCGGTTTGGGTTGGTTAGGGATCACACGCAGAGCGATCCCGACCGCGCCACGTTGGCGATAGCCATTGACGCGGAAGCGCCCAAGCCCGGGGATACTGTAAGAGAGGTCGATCTCTCCGCGATCGCTGAAACGGGACCGCTGCTCATCACTGAGCACGCCATCAAGTAGTCCAGCACACTGCTGGTATGAGAGCTTCGGCAGATTGCTTGCGACTAGCTCGCCGTTCACCCTGAGTACCGGCGGCATCTCAGCGGTGATATGTAGATCCGATGCGCCTTGAGCTACGGCTGCCCGGAGCAGATCATCCAGGGATGGATTCGGTACGGAGCTATCGTTCGTCATAGGCGATATGGGTCACCTCCTCCACCGTGGTGAGTCCGCTCAGACATCGGGAGATCGCATCGTGACGCAGAGTGCGCATCCCACTTAAGATGGCTTGGCGGCGGAGCTCGTCTCCTGACGCTCTGGTCAGGGTCATGCGCCGCAGGTCAGCGTCAAACGGCATCACCTCGAAGACGCCCACACGGCCGCGATAGCCGCTGCCATTACAGGCGTTGCAGCCTTTGCCACGACGAAGCGTTACTGGTTCGTCTTCCGTCAGCCCGAGTGTCAGTCGCTCGGGGGCCCCGACGGCGAGAGGAACCTGATGGCTGCAATCAGGGCATATCCGCCTGACCAGTCGCTGTGCGACCACGCCGATCAGGGATGATGCGACAAGATAAGGCTCGATCCCCATGTCGACCAGACGGGCGACGGTGCTCGGGGCATCGTTGGTATGCAGCGTACTGAGTACCAAATGTCCGGTTAGCGCGGCCCGGATGGCCACATCGGCGGTCTCAGCATCACGGATCTCACCCACCATGATGGTGTTGGGGTCCTGACGGAGGATGGAACGAAGCCCGCTGGCAAAGGTCAAGCCTGCTTTGGGGTTGACGTTGACTTGGTTGATCCCCTCCACACGATACTCCACCGGGTCCTCGATGGTGACCACGTTCTTGGCCGGGTTGTTCATCGCCGTCAAGGTACTGTAGAGGGTGGTGGTCTTGCCACTGCCCGTGGGACCAGTTACCAGCAGCATCCCATGGGGCGAACGGATCATGCGGCGATAAAGCTCCAAGGCTTGCTGGTCCATGCCCAGTTCGTGCAGCCCGAGATTGATACTGCTCTTGCGTAGGACACGGATGACGATCTTTTCCCCATGGATGGTCGGTAGGCTCGAGACACGCAGGTCGATCTCGTCGTCGCCCTGTCGAGTCTGGACCCGCCCATCTTGAGGGATCCTTCGTTCGGCGATATCCATCCCTGCCATGATCTTCAGACGTGATATCACCGCTGGACTGCTGGCGGCAGGGGTGCTCATGATATCGTAGAGCGCCCCGTCGATGCGGTAACGCACTCTGAGGTTACTCTCATGGGGCTCAAGGTGGATATCGCTGGCTCGCTCCTTGAGCGCCCCCTCGATGATGCTATTGACCAGCTTAACGATCGGGGCATCGTCGCTCTGCTGCGCCAGACGCTGCCGCTCCAGATCGACAATGCTGCTCTGTTGTTCTTGGGCCTGCTGAGCAACCTGCGCCTGGATCTTCTGGATCTGAAAGGCTTGGTTCATTGCCTTGTCAATATCTTTTTCGGTCATCACCACGACGTCAACTTCAAGTCCCGTGGTGAACTGGATATCGTCGATGGCAAAGACATTCAGTGGGTCGGCCATGGCCACGACCAGGCGTGTCCCGCTCTTGCGCAGAGGCACTGCCCGATAGCGCTTAGCCATCTGCTCAGGCATAAGCTTGGCCACCTGAGTATCGATCCCCAACTCTTGGAGCGTAACAAACGGCACCCCCAGTTGCTGGCTGAGCGCCCTTTTGATCCCTTCGTCAGTGACGAACCCCAGACCGACCAAGACCTCTCCGGTGGGACTACCAGTGGCCTTGTTGATCTCCAACGCAGACTTGAGCTGGTCAGGTGTGATGAGCTTGGCCTCGAGGAGAATATCGCCCAGGCGCTTACGCGGGGCTGGCATAGGAGATCACCTCGGTTTCTGTGTCCAAGTCTTGAGTCCTAGGACCCTGGGGGGCAAGGCAAACGTCGCACACACGGTGTAGCAGTGGCCCATAAAACAAAACAACCGACCAGAGGTCTTGCCTAGAGCAAGGCCGATGATCGGTTGCGCCACTCTCTTCCCGCAGACCATGGCGCCCAGATTCGGCCATGCGGTTCACCGAGACTCATCGTATTCTACTTGGTTCGATATCGATTGCCAACTTCCTTCATTTGTTCATGAAAAAAGTCGATTCAACTAGATCTTGGGCTTATTGCGTTTCTTCAGCGCTGGACGCTTCTCCTTCTCTGGCTGAACAGGCGCTTCTTCCTTAGGCTTGTTCCTCTTCATCAGATGCCGGGGCATGATGGCCAAGATCAGACCGATACCCAGGGTCTCCAAGATCAGACGGGTATAGAGCTCACTCCAGCCCAACGACCTGATCAGTTGCTCTGCCAGGAGCACTACCCCGCTGTTAAGGGCAAAGATCCCGACCACCCACCATAGCCAGCTCTTGACAGGCTTAACAAATCTGTTGACGACCGTATAAGTCGCCAGGCCGCCGCCGACCTGAATCACCAATCGAAGCCAATAGTTCATGAGGTTGACTCCCTTCTCCAGCGCAATGCTTGTTTTGATTCAACGTTAGTGTTCGTAATCCTGCTCACGCCTCCATGGCAAACAAAAACAACGCCGGCGACGGCGTTAGTCTTTGCCAGGGGCTGACACCCCGAATGTACAGGTTAGCTCAAGCTGATCGCCTCTGACCGCAAGGCCAAGATCGGTTAGCTCTCTCCCCTGCCGCACAAGTTGCTGGGGGTCCTGCTGTGCCGCGAGCACCGCCTCGCGCAGTGTTGCCAAAAGGCGTCTTCGTGGCCTTGGAACCGTGATGGTGGTAGTGAGACCGTGATCTACGCCCACACCCTTCGCCTCCTCGGGAATAGTGCCGGGGAATCGATGACTCCCTTAGCATTATCGCCAAGACAAGGTGGCTGCAACCCAGCGCGACGCGCCTCGCAACCCTACGAGGGGCGAGAGACTAGGGGCGAGGGGCTCATGATAGCGCCCCTTTACGCTGCAGGTAGCGCAGCACCACGCGCTCCACGCGGCGAACAATCTTAGTGCCGATGAACTCATTCTTGCTCAGAGGTACCACCAGGATGGTGTACATCCCCAACCTGTTCCCCCCCAGCATGTCGGTGAAGACCTGGTCGCCGATCAGCGCTGTCTCAACAGCGCTCACACCCATGGTTTGCATGGCAGCCCGAAAGCCCCTGGAGAACGGTTTACCTGCCTTATGCCAGCCGGGGATCTCCAGTTGCGTGGTGAATGATCGAATTCGATCCGAAACGGCGTTGGAGACCAGACACACCTTGAAGCCCTGGGCCTTGACCTTGGCTAACCATTCCAAGAGTTCCGGGTTGGCCTGGTCGCAGTCCCACGGAACCAGCGTATTGTCGAGGTCGGAGAAGATCGCCCTTATTCCTAGTTGTCGGAGCTTGTCCAGGTCGATCTCGTGGATCGACTGCACATACTTCTTCGGCGTCAAGAACTGTAACATAATACCCTCCCGGTATAGCCACTAGGCACTAGCCACAGGCGACTAGGAGTTTTGTTGTGGCCGGTGACCATTATTATAGCATCTCCTGGTAAGGCTGTCCCCTATCATCCAGAAGAGGGAAACGCTTGGACAATCGTGTCCAAGCGTCGCGTCCAGAGTATACTATTCTCCTCTTGCCTAGTGCCTAGTCAATGGTGCCAGTTCTCAGCTTCCAGATCCCTGAGCAGCTTCTGTACCGCGCGTTTTTCGATCCGCGAGATGTATGACCGCGAGATCCCTAAGCTTTTAGCTATCTCACGTTGCGTCCTCCTGCCCACGCCGTTTAGCCCATAGCGCATCTCCAGCACGTTGCGCTCTCTGGGCGTTAGGTCTGCCAGCTTGGAGAGGAGCTTCACTTTCTCCAACTTGGCCTCCACCTCTTCGGAGACCGCATCGTGGTCCACGGGCAGGATATCCATCAACGTGATCTCGTTGCCCTCTTTGTCTATGCCGATCGGTTCCTGCAGGAAGACCTCTACCTTATTCTTCTTGTTGCTGCGCAGATGCATGAGGATCTCATTCTCGACACAACGAGCAGCGTAGGTGGCGAGGCGCGTGCCTTTGTCACTGCTATAGGTGTTTACCGCCTTGATCAGGCCGATGGTCCCGATGGAGATGAGGTCATCCATGTCTTCGCCGGTGTTGTCGAATTTCTTCACCACATGCGCGACCAGACGCAGATTGCGTTCGATTAACGTCTGCCGCGCAGCATCATCCCCCTGCTCCAAGCGGCGGAGACAGACCGACTCTTCCTCCTCCGTGAGGGGCTGAGGGAACGTGTTATTGTGGACGAAAGAAACCAGAAGCCTTAGCTGCTGCAGTAAGAGCAAGACAAGAGCCTCGAGCACCAGATCACCTCCTAGGCTACATAGGCGAGCAGCCAAGTTGAGCAAGCCACGCCGTCGGGATGATGATCCTCGCGATCATCGGTCGATCGACTTTGACTGTCTCTATCAGAGTATGATGTCGCGGTGCCATACGTGCCTGTCACACGAAAATTGCCCGCAGCCCACGGCCCGATGCCCGCAGTTAAGAGCTGTACAATCTGCCCCGGGCTCGTCACGCGTCATCCCAGCGGATCGGTGCGTAGGCCAGCTCAAAATCAGCGGCCAACCGACACGGTAGATCCCTCTGCGGCCCGTGGCCCGCGGGCTGTGGGCGCTCAATCGTGAAGTATCCTCTCGATAATCTCCCGGGCTATGGGGCCTGCTACCTGTCCCCCGCGTTGTCCCTCTTCGACGAAGACGACGACCACGATCTCTGGATCATCATAGGGGGCCATGGCGGCGAACCAGGCGTGGTTAACCCCTGGCTTACCCGTCTCTGCTGTGCCGCTCTTGCCTGCGATCTCGACCGAAGAGGAGTCTGCAGCTCTGCCTGTACCGCTGCTAACCGTCAGGCGCAAGGCTCTTAGGAGTCTGGAGTTCACTTGCTCGCTCCACAGTCGGTGCAGGCTACCGACCCTCTGATCCCGAATCACGGTGCCGTTTAGGCTGCGGCGTCCTAAGACGACCTGTGGATCACGATAGGAACCTCCATTGGCGATGGCACTATACAGCACGGCGATATCTAACGGTGTTGCCAGCAGGCGCCCTTGCCCGATGGAGAGGTTCGCCAGATCACCGTCATAGATGGGTGGTTGATAGGGAAAGTCCACCTGCTCTTGGTCTTCGATCACCGGCAGGCGACGACTACTGCCTACCCCTAGAAGCTCCGCATAGCGGCGCCAGTCTGTGTATCCCAGCTTCAGCCCAATCTCAATGAAGCTGGCATTGCAGGACTCCATCACGGCCTGTTCTAGACTGAGCTCGCCATGGGCGCCGGTACAGGCGATGCGTACATCGCCTACGTCAGCGTAACCCGGGCAGTAGAAGCGGTCGTCAGCATTAATCGCACCTTCTTCGAGGGCCGCTCCCGCCACCAGAAGTTTGAAGACCGACCCGGGGGGGTAGAAGGATAGCGCCCGGTTCAAGAGAGGCGCGGACTCTGGATCAGCCTCGATCACCGCGGCGATCTCGTCGGGGTGATACCCTGGGGCACTGGCTATGGCAAGAACCTCTCCGGTCTTGGGTTCCATCACTACCACAGCGCCACGTTCCATGGTTCGCGCCATGACCTGCTCGACCGCACTCTGGATCTGACCGTCGATGGTGGTGATCAGATCACGAGGCCGTGCATCGGCAGCGATGGTCGTCAGACGGATCAATCCCGCCAGCGGCTGACCACTGGTGTCATGGGGGATGGCCAGCGACTGGACTGGAGCGACGCTGGTGATCCCATTGGCAGAATGGCCGACCAAGCCTGCCTCTGCCCCTCCCACCAAGTGAGTGGCGAGCATGTGCGTGAGATGGTCACGGAGAACCGGGCTCAGCCCCGGAACCCCGTCACCTCTGAGTGCAACCCACTGTGCCTCGGTCAAAGGCTCTGGCCATAGCCAGATCCCGTCGTAAGGCCCATCCATCTGAGCTGTCACCGCTTCAAGGCTTTTCCCAGTAAGTCGGGTCAAGGCATTAGCCAATTGCGCGTGGCCTTCCTCACCCGCAACAGCAGCGAAGAGGCGTTTTTCGGTGAGAGCCAGTGGTATCAGGTTGCGGTCCAGGATCTCTGTCTGTTCACTGCTGACCGGGACGTAGGCGACACGTTGGGCCAGAGCCTTCTCGGTCAGCCACTCGGCATCGACGGTGGCAATCCACAACAGCCGCGCCAGAAGCGCAACAAACAGGATGGCTATGACCGTGAACCCGGTGGTGCTTCGGTAGCGAAGACGCCATGATTCGGATGACCCAGGCTCGGTGATCTGGATGGATGATTGGTCGTTCTCCACTGGTGGTCACCTCCATGTGGGTAGCCCGCTGTCCATAGTCCGCGGTGAGGGGGTCTGCGGGGCGCCCAGCCTCGAATAGTACAGTATGGCACAAAATGGAGACGAAAAAACCGACCATGAAGGTCGGTTGACGGATCCGTGTGGTGCGCCAGTGGCGCTTCTGTTGGCTGTAGGTTGTGGGCTGTGGGCTGCCCGATAGGACCTGCCTATCAGGCCTTCACCCGCCTGAGCATGGAGTAAGGCTCCACAGTTCCATCGCAGGGGATGCGAACCAACATCTGCGCGTGGGGCGCTACTTCGATGGGCGCTCCCTCGCTGTCCGTCATGCTGGTAATCACGATCTCCCGAGGAGCGGTCAGCGGACCGACTAGCTCCAGTCTCTCACCTGCTCGAAAGTTGTTCCGCTGCTCGACGGTCAGGATGCCACTGCTGCTCGCATGCACCACGCCGACGAAATCCACTGGACGTTTGTAGAGCGACGAGGCGTAGTTGTGCTCATCTGCTCCGGGACGAGTGAAGTAAAAACCGCTGGTGTAATCGCGATGACTGGCCTTGGCGATCTCATCCAGCCACCGTGGGTCAAAGCGATAGCCAGCGGGATCAGCGCAGTAGTGATCGATAGCCTCGCGATACACCTTGGTTACAGTGGCCACGTAGTGCACGCTCTTCATTCGTCCCTCGATCTTGAAGGCGTGAATCCCCGCCCCGATCAGATCGGGGACGTGTTCGATCAGACAGAGATCTTTGGAGTTCATGATATGGGTACCCTGCTCGTCCTCAAAAACCGGCATGTATTGTCCAGGCCGGGTCTCCTCCACCAGATGGTAGTTCCACCTGCAGGCCTGGGCACAATCGCCACGATTGGCATCGCGGCCAGTCATATAGTTGGAGAGCAGGCAGCGCCCCGAGTATGAGATGCACATGGCCCCATGGACAAAGGTCTCGATCTCACCACTGGTTTTGTCTATCACCGCCGCGATCTCTGCCAATGAAAGCTCCCGAGCCAAGACGATCCGGCTAATCCCATGGTCAAACCAGAACTGGGCCGTCGCCCAGTTGGTAACACTGGCCTGGGTGCTGAAGTGCAGTTCCATGGCAGGAACTACCGCCTTGGCGACGGTCAGAATGCCTGGATCGGAGACGATCAAGGCATCGACTTTGATCTCGGCCAGTTGTCGGAGGTAATCCTCCAAACCGACCAGATCATCGTTATGCGGAACGACATTGACCGTGACATAAACCCGCTTGCCTAACCCATGGGCGAGGGCAATCCCTTCCGCAAGTTCCTCCAGAGTAAAGTTGCCTGCCCTCGTCCGCAGACCATAGGCGGTGCCACCGCAATAGACGGCATCGGCACCGTAGGCCAAGGCCATCTCCAGTTTCTCGAGGTTGCCCGCGGGAGCTAACAGTTCTGGTTTATTCATCGCTCGTCTCTCCCTTCTTGCTCAGCAAGACCCCATCGCTGATGGGGAGATACCCGTGCAGCCAGTTGTCCATCTCCTCGGCCGCCTGCCAGAAGCGCTGTAGGCCGTGAACCATATGGCGGTAATACGGCGGAGGCGGTTCTGGGCTATGCACCATCCCTTTGAACAAGACGTTATCCGTCACCACCCACCCTCCAGGTCTTACCAGAGACGACGCGAGATCGAACAGCTCTGGGTAGATCGTCTTGGTTGCATCCAGGAAGACGAGATCGAAGTCAGGTCTCAGCTGGGGCAGGATGCCAAGAGCATCGCTGGCCATCAGTTGGATACGGTCAGAGAGGTGGGCTTCGGTGAAGACCTGCTGGGCACGCTCTGCTCGTTTGTGATTCTGTTCGATGGTGATAAGCTGCCCTGTCTGGGGCAACCCAAGGCAGATCCAGAGAGCAGAGTAGCCGATGGCGGTCCCAATCTCCAATACACGCTGTGCCCCCGTGGTCCTAACCAATAACGCCAACAGCTGGCCAACCTCAGGATCGATGGCAGGGATCTTCTCGGCACGGCACTCGTCCGCCAGGCGGTTCATTAGGTCGATCATGTTCTGCGTACCTCAAAAAGCCGGCCACCTGGCCGGCGTGATCCATGGTGCACCTTGGTCGGTCTGCTGACTCCAGCTTCTCATACCCGCAGACAGAGGCGCTGGCGGCCCACTTCCATCACTGATCTCCCTGAACCCTAGCCACTGCCTGAAGATGCTCCTCGAAAGTCCGGCTAAAGAGATGATGACCGTCGGAGCCAGCGACAAAGAACAGGTAGTCTGTCTGGGCAGGATTCAGCACCGCCTCAATCGAGGCCAAACCAGGACTGCCGATCGGACCTGGGGGCAACCCAGTCAAGCGATACGTGTTGTAGGGGGAGTCTATGGCGATATCCTCAAGGCTCAGAATCGGCTTCTGCACCCCGAGTACATACTGCACTGTGGCACAGGACTCGAGCTTCCACTCTGATTGCAGACGATTGAGAAAGATGGCAGCGATAATAGGCCGCTCCTCGGCGTGCATCGCCTCGCGCTCAACCACTGATGCGAGGGTGATAACCTGCGCAAGGTCTAACGGATGCCCTTTGGGAAGCTGGATCTTCCGGTACCGGTCCAACGCCTGTTGATGCAGCGTCTCGACGATCTCGATTGCACTGCTTCCTTCAGGGATCTCATAGGTCGCGGGAAATAGGTAACCCTCAAGCCCCCAGCGGACGCCGCTGGCGAGATCCTTGCCTCCTATTTGTTCCACCGCAGCGAGGAAATGATCCCTGCTGACCAGGTTTGACTGTGCGACCAACTCCGCGATCTGTTCCACTGTCTTACCCTCGGGAATGGTCAACTTACGGGTAGGTCGGTAGACATCACCAGCGACCATCTGATCAATGATCGCCTGCAAGCGCATGCTGCTATTGAGTAGATAGTCGCCAGCTTGCAGTTGACCGGTCTTCCCCTGGCTGGACAACATTGCCAAGAATACCCACTGGCTGCGAATCAGCCGCTCGCGCTCCAGCAGACTGGCTATCTGTCGGGTGGTGCTCCCTTTGGCGACATGGATAACCTTATCCGTGGCCGAACCTGAACTCACCGGCTGCGTGACCCAACGTGCGACGCTGATCAGTACCACACTCAGCAATAAGATAGCAACAAATGCCCGCCTTCGCCTAACAACGGACGACCCTGGGCCCCTTTTCGTGCTCCAGGCGATGATCTTCGGCTTCTCCACGTTGTTCCTCCATCCGAGCGGGATAAGACTATTATACATGGCTAGAGCGCAAAGCAAAAGCAGATACTGGACACCCGACCGAATGACAATACCTGCTTGAGACAGCAAAAGGACCTTGGCCGCGACCAAGGTCCTCACTCTGTTCTATTCTTCTTCGTCTTCCTCTTCGGCCAAGATCTCTTCCCAGGCCGCTACAACTCGTTCCCATTCCTCATCATCTTCGATATCAACGAGGATATCATCACCATTCTCGTCTTTCTCGATGCGGAGGATTACAGCTTCTTCCGAACCCTCTTCCTCTTCAGCATCCATCGGGAAGAGAACGGCATATTCCTTCTCCTCGACCTCGATGACGGTAATCACTTCGAATTCGTGTTCATTGCCCTCGTCATCGACCAAGGTGACCACTTCGGTTTCCGCTTCATGATTATGGTCGTGATCGTGTTCAGTCATAGCAAAAATCACCTCATCTCTCTCAAATCGGGCTCGCCCAAATCGGGTCAGAGCAGGTTGCTCCAATACATTCTACCATAGCAAATATTCCCTGTCTAGCTACAGTCTAACCACTTTGTCCTGCTTTCAATACATGGAAAAACGTGATGCCTGCCATGAGAGTCCCCATGTCCACAAGTCCATCGGCCCAGGCTAGACTGCAGCCCAGGCGACTATTCTTCCTCTTCCCTCTCACGCTGAATACGCCGCCGGTCCAGGTAGCCCTGGAGGATAAAGGTGGCGGCGACTTTGTCGACCACCTCGCGGCGCTTCGCCCTCGACAGGTCGGCTTCCAGCATCGATCGATGGGCGGAGGCCGTGGTCAAGCGTTCATCCCAGAGAACGATCTCGCATTCTACATTTCCGGCCAGCGCATCTTTAAACTCCAGGACCGCTTCCGCCTGGGGGCCGATGCTGTTATTCATGTTTTTGGGCAGCCCGACAACGATGGTAGTGACCTGGTACTGGCCAACAAGCTCGGACAGACGCCCAAGGTCAGAGGCTAGGCTCCGGCGGCGTATAACCTCTACCCCTTGGGCCGTCCAGCCCATCAGGTCACTCACCGCGACGCCAATCGTCTTACTGCCGACGTCTAGACCCATTATGCGGTTGGTATCCGTCAGAGTGATTCACCCCTTTGACTAGTCATAAGTCATCAGTAATGCTCCCCGCTGATCTTGCTCCGTCACTAACGTTTGCCTTGTGAACGGGCAAAGACAGGCGCTGTCTCTCATGTCTCATGACTTATGACTCTAGACTCCCAACTCTTGACTCCTACAACACCTTCAAACAGAAGTCCGGACACCGGCCCGCGCAGTATCCGCAGGTGACGCAGCGCTCATGGTCGACATGCACGCGCCCTGCGTCGAGGTGCAAGGCGTCAGACGGGCAGATCTCCACACATCGTCCACAGCCTTGACACCAGGCCTCAATATGCAGATAGCGTTTCCGCGTACCCAGGCGCCTAACCGCAGGCTCTGGCGGTTCATGACCGCAGATCGTGGCTAGGTTGACCTCCACCTCTTCCAGGGACTGCATTCCCAGAGCGACGGCAGAGAGATCCTCATTGCCAAGGACAAAGGCCATGGCCTCACGCCAGCGCGGGATCAGGTGGCCGCCCCCCAATGCTTTCATGCCATAGACCCCTTTGCCTACCAGAGCCAGTTCGTGAATGGCAGCACCCATCTCACTGGAACTTCCATCACAGATGCCTATGCCTGTCATGTTATACAGTGGGTGGACGACTTGGATCATGGGGTGAGTGATCGCTGACCGCGCTGCCGCCACATGGTGGGTGGAGAGGCCAACCGCTCGGATCTTTCCCTCTCGCTTGGCCTGCCAGAGATACTCAAGGGCCTCACGGTGCCCTTCCAGAGTCAGCCCAGACTCCTGTTCATGGAGTAGGAAGATATCGATATAATCTGTGTTGAGCTCGTGCAGCGCCTGGTCAAGTGCCGCCTGTGCTCCCTGACGGTCGTAGGCATAGCTCTTGGTGGTGATGACCACGTCTGTGCGAGCTAAGCCCTGGATCGCTGTACATATATGGGGGTAAGTACCATAACTCTGTGCGGTATCGATGAAGTTAACACCACGCTCCAGGGCATGCCGAATTAGCCGAGCCCCCTCCTTGGGAGGGAGATCGGCTTGCAGGGGGCCCATGGTCAGAGTGCCAAAGCAGAGACGGGAGACCTTAATCCCGGTACACCCCAGATTCCGAAGTTCCACCTTAGGAGTGGTTGCTCAGATAGGCTCGGACCAGCTCTTCGAGGAGCTCGTCGCGTTCTATCCGACGGATGAGGTTGCGGGCGTTGTTATGGCTGGTGATGTAGGCGGGATCACCCGAGAGAAGGTAGCCCACGATCTGGTTAATGGGGTTATACCCTTTCTCTTTGAGGGCCTCGTTGACCACGGTCAAGACAGCGTGGATATCCTTGGGTTCGTCACCATGGGTCTTGAAGCGCATGGTCTGATCAAAAGGCATGCTCATGGCTCGTCCTCCCTCTAAGCGTTATCCATGGCCGACGGATCGCTCCGCCCACCAAGAGGTGCATTGCTTCATTCGCTCTCGCGCCATCGATCTCCTCTGGTATTATCTGCAATCAATGGTAGTTGCATACTCTTCTGGACTACGGACGATACGCGATGCTTCTTCCTTGCCCCGGCGAGGGCTGCGGGACTCCTACTTTGCGATCGCTGCCATGGCGCGAGCTGCCGCCAGTTTGATGTGCTCATAGGTGAGACCGCCCTGAATGTAGGCGGTGAATGGTGCCCGTATCGGTGCATCGGCACTGAGCTCGATGGATGCACCCTGGACAAACGTTCCCGCTGCCATGATGACCGGATCGAGGTAACCTGGCATTGCCCAGGGTTCGGGAACCACATGGGCGTCTACGGGTGAGCTCTTCTGAATGCTCTGGCAGAACGCGATCAGCGACTCCGCGGATGGGAAGCGCACAGCTTGGATGATATCAGTGCGGGGCAGACACCAGTGCGGCGATACCTCATGGCCCGCCTGCTCCAGCAGGTAGCCCAAGAGGTGCATGCCCTTGAGGGCCTGACCAACCACGTGAGGTGCGAGGAAGAGGCCTTGGAAGGTCAGTCGTTGGCTGTCGCCAAGGCTGGCACCCATATGACTCCCGAGACCAGGCATGGTCAGACGGTTGGCAGCAGCCTCTACTAGATCGTCGCGCCCCACAATATAGCCACCACTGGGTGCAAGTCCGCCGCCCAGGTTCTTGATCAGCGAACCAGCGATCAGGTCAGCTCCCACATCAGTGGGCTCCCTCAGCTCAGTCAGCTCACCATAGCAATTGTCCACGAAAACCACCAGATCGGGTCGCACCGCTTTGACGGCGGCGATCGCTTGGCCGATCTGATCGATGGTCTGAGATGGGCGCCAGCTATAGCCGCGCGAGCGCTGGATCAGGACCAGTCTGGTACGCGGGCGTATGGCGCTCTCGACAGCTTCCAGATCAATCTCGCCAGTCGTGGTGAGTTCCACTTGGCGGTACGTCACACCTAGCGAGTGGAGATTGCCTGGGGCTGAGCCCTTGATCCCTAGCAGCTGTTCCAGGGTATCATAAGGAGCACCAGTGATCGATAGAATCTCATCTCCCGGAGCGACGGCCCCATAGATGGCTGTCCCGATGGCGTGGGTTCCCGAGACGAACTGAGCTCGAACCAGCGCTTTCTGGGCGTGAAAGACGTGAGCGTAGACGCGATCGAGGGTGTCGCGACCTTCGTCGCCATAGCCATAGCCGGTGGAACCGTGCAGGTGGAAATCGGCGACCTGCTCCTGCCAAAAACTCTCTAGGATCTTCTGCTGGTTGAAGAGGGCGACGCGATCGACCTCAGCAAAACGCTCGGCAAGACGAGCCTCTCCCTCGCTGGCCTTGTCGAGCCAGTATTCCATCTGTTGTTGCATGTAAACCTCCATGTGGTGATAGAGACACCAGAGTTCAGAACCAGAGAGCAAAAGTCCGGAAACACCGGCGCGCGATGGTCAGGAGGCGAAGGGGGATGGTCTCTCTCCACTGCTTCTCTGGTTTCCCCCTCTGCCCTCTGGTGTCTGTCGTCTAGTGTCTAGCCCATCACATATTCCTTCAACCGGCTGGCAAGCGCAGGGTCCACTTCAGCTATGACGGAGGTGCCGTGCTCGCCGTCCTCTTTGCTGATCACGTTCCCCTGGGCGTAGATGGCCGCCAGCAGATCTCCACGCTGATACGGGAGCAGCAGGTGCATCCGTTGACGCTTGCCGGGCAGTTCCTGGATGATCTTCGCCAGCAGCTCTTCTAATCCATCCCCTGCAGTGACAGAGACCAAGACACCATTGGAGTACTCGCGCAGGAGCCCCTGGGCGAGGAATGGATTGTCTAGTTTGTCAATCTTGTTGAACACGAGCAGCATCGGCTTCTTAATCTTCAGTTCATCCAGCACCTGGTAGACAGTCTCCATCTGCTCGAGAAACGCCGGTGAACTGACGTCCACCACATGCAGCAGCAGATCAGCGGACTCCAGCTCTTCCAGAGTGGCGCGGAAGGCTGCGACTAGGTGATGCGGGAGCTTGCGTATGAAACCAACGGTATCGGACAGGAGCACGGTCTGCCCATCAGGCAGGGAGAGCCGCCGAATGGTCGGGTCCAGCGTGGCGAAGAGCTTATTCTCGGCCAGTAGATCACTGCCACACAGGCGGTTCAGTAGACTGCTCTTGCCAGCATTGGTGTAGCCTACCAGCGCGAGCACCGTCTGCCCGTCCCGCTTACGTCCCTGACGATGAAGGGCGCGATGTTGGCGGACCTCTTCCAGATCAGCCCTCAAGTCAGCAATGCGCGTACGGATATGCCGCCTGTCCTGCTCCAGTTTCGACTCACCAGGACCGCGGGTGCCGATCCCGGCCCCCAGACGCGACATCTGTTTACCGTGCCCAGCTAGTCTGGGCAGAAGATAGGTCAGCTGCGCAAGCTCCACCTGCAGCTTGCCCTCTCTGCTCATGGCACGCTGCGCGAAAATGTCGAGGATGAGTTGCGTACGGTCGAGGACGCGGACCGGTATGATCTCGGCTAAGTGGGCGGTCTGGGCAGGGCTGAGCTCGTCATCGAAGATAACAAGATCTGCTTGCATCTCTGCGGCCAGGGCCGCAATCTCCTCAGCCTTACCTTTGCCGATATAGTGGGCGGGATCGGGGCTAGGTCGTTTTTGCACAGTGCTGAAGACGACCTCGGCACCAGCAGTAGCGGCTAGCTCGGCCAACTCGGCCAGCGACTCCTCCACTGACTCCGAGCGCGCTCCTTGGTCGAGGCCGACTAGTATGGCACGTTCATGCCGTTCTTGGTCCAGAAATGGGTCTGAATACACACCATCAGCCTCCAGTTGAGAGTCGAGAGCCAGGAGTCTCCCCTGCCTCTCTTGACTGCTCCGTCCATTCTACCATAGCACAGCCTGCCTGACAATTTTCCCCTACGGTGGCAGCGATCAATCCTGAGCAGGTCGGGCAGACTCCACCCAGCAGTGCCTGCTCACGCAGTTCGAGGGGACAGAGCGCCCTCCCCCTTTGCTCACCCAGTCGCATACCTTCATCTCGCCCAAGCCAATAGCCAACGCCGACCCCGATCATTACCATTAATCCTATGATCATGACGCCACACACACCCTCTCTGCGACCGCAGTGATCAGCCAGGCGCTGGTCATTACCGAGATACTGTACCAGGGCGATATCGCTAGAGCAGCGAGAGCCAGAGCTAGCAGCATGAGTGTCGAGAGACGGCGACCCAACAGCTTCGGAAGCGTTCGCTTGCCAGTCAAGCGATCACGGCTGAGATCGAGGATATCATCGCCAAGTTGGACGATCGAGATTAGAATCAGGTTCAGAGTAAAGTGTGACGGGGCAATCACATAGCCAAGCACAGCAGCGACTAGTATCTCTACCCACGCCCGCCATCCCGCGAGGTAGCGAGCACCGATCTCATCCCCCATTCCGACTAGATAGGCGGCCAAGAATAGGGTGATGCCAATGGTAGGCGCTAAGTAGATGCCAAGCGCCGTGGCGAGCGCCATATAGATCGGCAGCCCGTCTCCCATCACATGTGCGAGATTGGGACCACCCAAGACCTGATCGAGTTCACGATCCACATAGTCATCCATCAGCTTGATCGCGCATCCGGTAAAAAAAACGGCCAGCCATATGCTGAGCCAAGAGCTAGACGCTGCGAGCGACAACGGCCTTCACCTCTTTCAGCCCCTTCTTCTGTAAGGCAGAAACAGGCAGTATCAGCTGCTCAGGAAAAGCCTGGCGCAGACGGCTCAACCCCTTCGCAGCATGGTCGAGGTCCATCTTGTTGGCAACGACCAGGTAGCCCCCACGGAGGTGAGCGTAGTTGGCCAGTTGGCGATCGACGAGCGCGATGCTCTCTTCATCCGATGCCGCTGCGCCTACCTGATCAGCATCATAAACATGAATGATAAGATCGGCGTGACGGACCTCGCGCAGGGTCTGAGCCATGGCCTGGCGGACCTCAGGCAGTTCATGAATCGCATCGGTCAGCCCGGCGCTGTCGGAGAGCCTGATCTGCTTGATCGCCTTACCTGCGCGAATCTCTAGCACCAGGGTGATCAGGGAGCGAGTTTTGTGCGAACTGCTTCCCACGAGTTCGCGGTAGGCCTCGTCCATTTGGTAGTGATGTCGGACTCTTACCCCGTCGGGATAGGTGAAGATCGCCTCGATACGGTCGAGACCAAGATAGTCGGCCAATGCCAGGGCAAACCGGGTCTTGCCAACATTAGCAAGCCCGATAACTAGGCAGTCACGCATGGGTTCGCCTCCCGAAGCACCATTGTCGTTAGCGTGTTGTTTGGTTCGTAACTACAGATATGCTACCCGCCTGCCGAACATGACGCCTACTCTGATGACTGCTGGGCGCGAACTAAAGATCCCTAAGCAGGAATCTTCAGGCCTAGTAGTGAAGAGGTTCTCCACCTAGAGGCGAAGGGAGGGTTCTGGTGCCTGACCACGATCCGATACTGCAGACTCTCTTGTCAGATCTGGGCTATGATCCTGAGTGCCAGCCGCTTGAGCCCATCGGCGGTGGTCAGAGCGGTGGGCGCGTCTTCCGTCTACGCAGTGAGAGTCATGGAACACTTATCCTTAAGCTGCTGGAGCCCGATAGGATCCCCGCTTATCTACGTCAGGACTATCCCCATATCGCCGAGGCTGAACCGCGTTTCTACACTGAGCTCGCTCCCGAGCTTGGTATACCGCTGCCTACCATCTACCAAGCCGGGCAGATATCAGGCGGGTGCTGGTTTCTGCTTATGGAAGATCTGGGCGACAGTCATCGGATCCCCCAAGAGGGCCATCTTTGGACAGAGAGCGAGATGCGTGCCGTACTGTCAACCTATGCCATGCTGCATGGACGCTCCATGGAACTGCTGGCAGGTCAACCCGCTCCTGGATGGCTGCATCAGGATGATCGCCGGCGGTTCTCACCGGCGGTTCTCATGACCTGCCTGCAGAGCTTCTACGACAACCATTGGACTCGTGGTGCCGTCACCCCCATCGTCCACTCACCGATGCTGGCGCCGCTGCTGGAGCGCGTTGAACATGGACTGGAGAGCACGGCACCCTCTCTGCTATTCAACGACTTCTACCCACCCAATGTTGCCCTTCCTCGCCACGATGGTCCTGCGAAACTGTTTGACTGGCAGCTGGTCGGCGTTGGCCCGCTGCACATTGATATCGTCAATATCGGTTTTTTGAGCAGGCAAGATGGCTTTGCGCAGGTCGATGGACAGCGGCTGCTTGACTTCTACCTGGATCGCCTATTCGCTGAGACTGGTATCCGTCTCGACGTCGGCCGGTTCATGCATGACTACCGCCTGGCCGCACTACTGGCATGGGGAGTCTTCATGCCACGGATGGTCGCCGCGATGCGGCTGGCTAACGCGCAGGGCAAGCGCTTTTCGCCATGGATGGAGCGCGCCTATGGTCACTGCATGTCGGAGTGGGTGCAAGCCATCACGCAGTGCTAATACGAAACCGCCCGCCGCCCACAGCCCACCGCCCACAGTGGGGTCAACCACCTGCTGGGTGGAACGTTTCAATCTCTGTGGCGCCGCCTAGGCGTCATGGTTAACGAGTTGCAGAGGCAGAACTCCAGGCCGAGCGGGGTTGGAGATTGTCGAATGAAGAAAACCAACGGCAGGCCCCAGGCTCTGCCATTGGTC
This sequence comes from uncultured Clostridia bacterium, assembly GCA_964402415.1. GTDB lineage: Bacteria > Bacillota > JAAYKD01 > JAAYKD01 > CAYOCI01 > CAYOCI01. The sequence continues at coordinate 13,079 of CAYOCI010000030.1, read as the reverse complement.
TTTTGTGCTCCTATGGGTTCTCCTTCTTCTCGACCTCGTCAGCAATGTCCACGGCATGAATGTTGATCAGTTCATCACGGGTGACCTGTCCCTTTTTCACCAGGCGGACAGCCTGTCGACGGAGCCCCCGTTCGATGATATTTCGTACCAGGCGAGCATTGGCGAAGTTGCCGTCACTGATACTGTGATAGGTGAGTTGGCGCGTCATCTCCGTCTTGGCGTCCGAGGCAAGCTGATATTGGCGCTGTTTCAGCATTGTCTCCGCGATCTCTAACAGCTCTTTGACCGCGTAGTCGGGAAAATCGATCTGAATGGGAAAGCGCGAACGCAGCCCAGGATTGATCTGCATGAACCATTCCATCTCACGGGGATAACCTGCCAAGATAAGGATGAACTCTTCCTTATGGTCCTCCATATGCTTAACAAGCGTATCGACGACCTCTTTGCCGAAGTCCTTTTCGCCTCCGCGTGCCAAAGAATAGGCCTCGTCGATAAACAAGATCCCGCCCATGGCACGCTTAAGCTGTTCCCGGGTCTTCTGGGCGGTATGACCGATATACTCACCGACCAAGTCTGCCCGCTCAACCTCTACGAGGTGCCCCTTGGGCAATACCCCCATCTCCTTGAACAGTCGGCCGAAGATGCGGGCCACCGTGGTCTTGCCGGTTCCAGGATTGCCCCGGAAGACCATATGGAGCACCAGAGCCTCGGTGGCGAGGTTCTCTGCACGGCGCCGTTTCTGGATCTCTACGAAGGCTTGCAGCTCCCTGGTAAGCTTCTTTACCCCGGTCAGTCCGACCAAGGCGTCTAGCTCTGCTAGGGTTTCTGCCAATGTGAGCGTCTCTTCTGCTTTAGCAGACTTCACAGGTCGATAGCCCCCTCGCTCCAGCTCTTCCATTAGGCGGATCGCCTGGGCAGCAGTGATCTCACCGCTCTCCAGGCGGGTGAACAGCTCATCAGGTCGGGTTAGGTCGCTCAGTTCAATCTCAGGCTGCCGTGACGACATACCCTCACCCCTTCTGGGAGCCAACGATCAGATCCCGTTTGATTGTATTGACATTATACGCGCCAGAAGTGGTCGAGGTGCTTGGACGGCCCAAAAAGCTCAGGGCGAGAACTCCCCTGTGACCGTCAAATCTGGTAAGTGTCACGAGGATAAAAAAAGACAGTCCTTTGTGGACTGTCTTTCGATTTGCGCAGATCGTCGGGAGTAGGGGTGGGGATTACGCTTCAGCGTCTTCCTTAGGGGCTGTCACACTGAAGTTAATCGGCCGGAACGGTTCAATGGTGGAAATCGCATGCTTGTAGATGAGCTTCTGCTTGCCCTCAGCCTCTACAACAACGGTGAAATTATCAAAGCCCTTCACCATTCCCTTGATCTGATAGCCATTCACCAGGTACATGGCCACCGGAACATTCTCCTTGCGCACGAGATTGAGGAAGCTGTCCTGCAGGTTAATAATCGTCTTGGTCACCATGACGATCCCTCCATTCTATAATCTAACCCTAGTCCCACTATTTTCTATTCTAGCCGATTGGAAATCGCTCCGCAACCTTTTGGGCGATTTTATCGACAACCGCCTCCACCGACCCATACTGACTGAGATCGATCCAATCGAGACGGGGGTCCGCGTGAAACCACGAGAGCTGACGCTTGGCGTAGCGCCGCGTATCGCGTTTCAGCAGCTGAACCGCATCCTCGAGAGAGATCTCACCGCGCAGGTACGGCAACAGTTCCTTGTAGCCCAGAGCCTGCCCAGCGATGGAGTCCTCGGCAAAGCCCTGTGCCACCAGTTGGCGCAGCTCCTCCACCAGCCCGCCGGCAACCATAGCGTCCACGCGGGCATCGATGCGGGCGTAGAGTTCATCCCTGGGCCTGGTCAGACCAACGAGGAGAGCACGGTACAAGGGGGGCTTCGCCCGGCTGGCAGCCTGCCAGTCGGAGATCCGCTCGCCTGTGTGATGATGGACCTCCAAAGCGCGGATCACGCGGCGCAGGTCATGGGGGTGGAGCTTCACGGCGGCGGCCGGATCAGCACCAGCGAGCATCCTATGTAGGTAATCAGAGCCGTGCGTCTGGGTTAACTTCTGGAGATGCTCACGATAGCCCCAGTCGACCTCAACCTCGGTAAACTCGTAGGGATCAAGAGCGGCACGTATGTAGAGTCCGGTTCCCCCGACCAACATGGGCAGGCGACCACGCGAGGCAACCTCGGATATGGCGGCTCTGGCCAGTTCCTGGTACTCGGCGGCCGAGAACTCCTCGTTAGGATCAACGAGATCGATCAGGTGATGGGGGACCCGAGCCCGCTCCTGGGCTGTCGCCTTAGCAGTACCGATATCCATACCTCTGTAGACCTGCATCGAGTCCGCTGAGATGATCTCAGCGCCAAGGCGCTCAGCAAGTTGGAGCGAAAGCTCGGTCTTCCCCACTCCGGTCGGACCAACCAGCGCCATCACGGGTTGTAAGCTATTCACAGTCGATCACCCCATATGTGATTGGCCCGTAACGGCCACTGACCGTTCGATCCACCCCGAGACGGACGAACTCATTACTGCCTGAACGCTCCTTGATCACCACACACCTCCGAGCCACCCGCTTGGCCTCCACGATGGCCTCAAGGGCCAGCGCCTCGTGATTAGCTAGCGATCGCAGTGGTCCAATCCCATCGCTCTCCTCGATGGCGTGACGAAACATCGGGTCGAAGTAGACGACATCAGATGACCTACTCTCTCTCCGACGCAAGAGTTCGAGATGGTCTCCAGGCATCACCTGGATACGGCGCATGGCAGCCTCGACACGAGGATCCTTGGGAAAGCGGTAGCGGGACAGCCCGTCCGCGACGATGACCGCCACCAGGGGGGATGCCTCTATCCCTACGACGCAGCCGGTCTCGCCTGCAATGAAGCTCGCAACCACAGCGTCTGAAGCAAGTCCCAAGGTGCAGTCGAGTACCTGATCGCCTACTCGAAGCCCCATGGCCGTGACCATATGATCAACTTGACCACGGTCCAACGCCAGGACACGGAGCCCCGCCAATCCAGGGTGGAAGGCGAAAACCGTTTCCCCTTGGTGATACTCTATTCTACCGGAGCGGACGACGAGGATGGCGTTGGTCCGTTCTTCTTGGTAGATGGCCGCCCAGGTGCGTTTGCGGCGGGGACTGCACGGTAAGTTGAGGCTATCGGCCAACTCCAGAGCGCGCGCGCTGAGGCTTGCGCTATCGTCGGCTGGAACTATGACAACAGGGATCATCTGACAGCTCCTTGCTCAATGCCATCCAAGTGCAACTGATAGCTAGCTGGCTCATGGACCCGTGATCCTGTGGACTCCTCGGCGCTCACCTAGACCCGCAGGAAGTGCTTGTCCAGATCATGGTGGCTGAGCCACCAATAGGTAGGCCGCCCATGCGGGCAGGTAGCGCAGTCGGGAGTGGTACCGAGACGTTGGACGATCTCCTCTTGGCGAGCTACCGGCAGCCACTGATTGGCCTTGATCGCCCCTTTGCACGACATGGAGATCAGCGCACGGTTGACCAGCTCATGAACCGCAGGCGTTTTTGGGCTGTGCAGGATCTCGTCCATCAGCTCGATCAGCGCATCCCGCCCCGCAGCTTCTCCTAATACCTGAGGGAGGCCACGAACAAGCAGTGTTCCTGTGCCAAAGGGCTCGATAACGAAGCCGAGTTGCTCAAGATCACCTAGACGGACTTTCATCCGTTCCAGCTCAAAGCTCGTTAGTTCGAGAGTCAGCGGAACCATCATCATCTGAGTGACGATCTGACCAGATGCCAGTTCGGCCTTGAACTCCTCATACAAAATGCGTTCATGGGCGGCATGCTGATCGATGATCAACCAAGCATCAACGGCCTGAGCTAAGATATAGGTCCCGGCCAGTTGGGAGATAACACGCACCGGTGGAAAGACGCTGGGGGTCGAGGGGGCGATCGGCGCTGTTCCCTTCCCCATGCCCACAGAAGATTGGTCCGGCCATTGCCGCATCGGTCGGGGACTCAGAGGGTCAGGTTCAATCCACTTTGGAGCTGGACTAGCCGCTTCGGGCTGTGGTTCGGGTTCGGGCAGACGTTCCTGGATGTAGGACTCCTCCACCACCAGCCGTTGACCCGATGGTGGGTGATAGGTCACTGGCTCATCTGGCTGATCGACTTCTCCTGTGACAGCCGCATGTGCCAAGGCATGGCGGATGGCGCGCAACACGACTTGATGCACCTCGCTATCATTGCGGAAGCGCACCTCAGTCTTGGCTGGGTGAACGTTGACATCGACATACTCAGGATCTATGGTGAGGCAGAGGGCGACCAAAGGATAGCGCCGAGGGGCGATCACGTTGCGATAGGCCTCTTCCACGGCGTGTTGCAGGGTACGTGAGCGAACATAGCGCCCGTTGACCATCACATGCTCGTGCAGGCGATTGGAGCGCGCGATCTGCGGCTGACCGACGTAGCCAGTCACCCTGATCGTGGGATGATCAGCATCGACCATGGTCAGCCCTTTGGCCACTTCTTTGCCATATATGGTCAGGAGAACATCCCATAGGTCATTGTTTCCAGGGGTGGAGAGGAGCATGCGGTCATCATGTACCAGAGTGATCGCCACCTCGGGATGGGAGATGGCTAGGCGAGTGACGATCTCTGCGACATGTCCCCCTTCGGTTACCACGGTCTTCATGAACTTCAGACGCGCTGGGGTATTGTAGAACAAGTCATCGACGACGATCTGCGTTCCGGACGGGGCTCCAATCTCATCCACCTGCCGCTCGCTGCCAGAAACGACGATCCGGGTGGCAGCCAAGTCATCTGCTTGGCGGGTTACCATGGTGAAGTGAGAGACCGAGGCGATGCTTGGCAGCGCCTCGCCGCGAAAGCCCAGGGTGTGAATGCAGAATAGGTCGTCGATGGACCGGATCTTGCTCGTCGCGTGTCGCTCTAGGCTCATCAAAGCGTCGTCGCGGCTCATGCCACAGCCATCATCGGTCACCTCGATGCTCTTCAGCCCCCCCTGACGAATGGCAACCTGGATGGAGCGAGCCTGAGCATCGATGGCGTTCTCGACCAACTCCTTGACGACCGAGGCCGGACGTTCAACCACTTCCCCAGCGGCGATCTTATTGGCGAGATCCTCAGATAACAGCTGTACACGGTCAGGCATGAGCTTCCCCCTTAGGGCCATCAGCCATCAGGCATCAGGCATCAGTAGTGACCAAGACCGAATCACGGGTACCGAACGATGGCTTACTCCTCAGGATCAAGCATCATCTTCTCAGTCCATATCTGCTTCGGGCTGATGGCTGATGGCTGATGGCTGATGCCTGGTGGCTCATTTCGCTTTCTGCTGGAGTTGGTAGAGCGTGTTCAACGCTTCGATCGGGCTCATGGTCATGACATCCAGTTGCCTCAACTGTAAAACGACCGGGTGCTCCTCCATCGCCATCAGTGACAGTTGTTGGTCGCTCGCTCGTGAGGTTGCTGCGGCGACCTCGCGGCGCGTCTTAACCTGCTCGTGGTTCTCAAGGTCAGCCAAGATATCCTTGGCCCTGGCGATGACCGGACGAGGTAGCCCAGCGAGCTTCGCCACGGCGATCCCGTAGCTCTTGTCCACTCCGCCTGGGATGATACGATGGAGAAAGACCACATCCTCACCCTTCTCCTTGACAGCGACGGAGTAGTTTCTCACCCCGGGAAGCAGCTGCTCGAGATCAGTCAGTTCATGATAGTGAGTGGCAAACAGCGTCTTGGCCCCCAGACGACTGGGCTGATGAATGTGTTCAATCACCGCCCTGGCGATGCTCATTCCATCAAACGTGCTGGTCCCTCGTCCAATCTCGTCGAGAACAAGCAGACTCTGCGATGTGGCACTGGCGAGGATTTGGCTGAGTTCTGCCATCTCGACCATGAAGGTGGACTGACCGCCGGCCAGATCGTCTCCTGTGCCGACCCGAGTGAAGATGCGATCCACCAATGTGATCTGCGCCGACGCGGCAGGAACGTAGCTACCCATCTGCGCCATCAAGACTATCAGGGCGGCCATCCTCAGGTAGGTGCTCTTGCCGGCCATGTTAGGGCCGGTGATGATCAGGATGCGCTGATCGTCATTATCCATGATGAGGTCATTGGGCACATAGGGACGATCTTTGAGCATTCGTTCAACCACAGGATGGCGGCCTTCCTTGATCTGAATGCTGCCAGTGGGCCTGAGGTCTGGGCGGGCATAGCGATACGAGATGGCCACCTCTGCCAATGATAGCAGGCAATCAACCTGCGCTATCACCTGGGCAGCCTGCTGGATCGCCTCAGTCTGGGCGCCAACCCTGTCCCGCAAGGATGCGAAGAGCTGGTACTCCAGGTCGACGACCCGCTCGTGGGCACCGAGAATGGTCTCCTCCATCTCCTTGAGTTCGGGAGTGATATAACGTTCCGCATTGGCAAGCGTCTGTTTCCTTATGTAGTCGCCTGGGACCTGAGCCAGGTTGGAGTTGGTGATCTCAAGGTAGTAACCAAACACCTTGTTGTAGCCCACCTTGAGTGACTTGATCCCTGTCCGTTCACGCTCGTGCTGTTCCAGTTCCGCGATCCAGCGCTTGCCATCACTGGCAGCGCTACGAAGCTTGTCGACCTCTGGGTGATAGCCGGTACGGATGATCCCGCCTTCTCGAACCGTAAGCGGCGGGTCTTCCTGAAGCGCGCTCCCGAGCTCATCCACCAGTCGGCTGAAATCAGGCAGTTGCTTGAGCATCCGCTGCAGCAGATTGGCTGACGTAGGCGTGAGCAGGTCCTTCATCTCAGGCAGTATCTCCAGTGACTGACGCAGAGCGAGTAGATCGCGGGCATTGGCGGTTCCGAAGGCCACCCTACCCATCAGACGTTCCAGATCGTAGATGAGCTTAAGCTTGTCCACGAGCTCTTGTCTCAGTAGGGTGCTCTCCTTGAGCTCACCCACCGCGTCCAGGCGCGCCTCGATCCTGAGCCTGTCGGTCATTGGCTGCAGCACCCATTGCCGTAGTAGACGGGCTCCCATGGCGGTCTCGGTTCGATCAAGCACCCATAGCAGTGATCCCTTGAAACCACCATCACGCATGGTCTGAACCAGTTCTAGGCTACGTCTTGTTGAGGTATCCAACAACATATGGTCATTGGTTTGATAGACGGTTAGGCGGTTGATATGTCGCAGGTCGGTCTTCTGTGTGGTGCGCAGATAACCAAGCAGCGTGCCAGCAGCAGTCACTCCAGCCGGCAGATGCGCAAGATGCAGAGCCGACTCGACACCAAAATGGCCCTCAAGCATGGCTTGAGCGCCCGTCCCGAGTGTTTCCGACGCATGTGTAGTGCAACGAATTCCCAGGCTCGTGAACAGCTCCGTTAACCAGCGTTCCTTGCCCAGTTGCTCACTCACCACAGCCTCGGCGGGCGCTAGCCGGCTGAGCTCATCACGCATCAAAGCTGCGACCCTGTCACCATGGAGCTCGGTAACCGAGAACTCCCCAGTGCTTATATCGGTCGTGGCCAAGCCATAGCTGGCATCAAGGCGACTAATGGCCACTAGGAAGTTGTTCTTCTTATCATCCAGCAGCGGGGTTATCATGACGGTACCCGGTGTGACCACCCGGGTAACCTCACGGCGCACGATCCCTTTGGCCGATTTGGGGTCCTCTACCTGCTCACAGATGGCAACACAGTATCCCTTGCTCACCAATCTCCCCAGATAGCCTTCCAAGGCGTGATAGGGAACGCCACACATGGGAATACGTTCCTCTAGCCCGCCGTCTCGTCCCGTTAACGTGATCTCGAGCTCTCTGGAGGCTACTTCAGCATCCTCGAAGAACATCTCATAGAAGTCGCCGAGACGGAAGAAGAGAATGGCATCAGGGTACTGCTGTTTGATCTCCAGGTACTGCTGTACCATCGGTGTATGTTTGCTCAAGGTCGCCATCGCTCCTTTGTTACTGCCCGCAGCCCACAGCCCGCGGCCCGCGGTAGCGTGCACCCAGAACTCTTTTGGCTCCAGTGGGTTTGAATATGATACTTTCGTCATCAGGCACCCTGTCTCCTTGTTTCAGGCAGAGTCAAGAACGCGAAGCCGTCTGGCTCCGCGCTTCGCTTTTTCCGATGATTACTGTGGGCTGTGGGCTGTGGGCTGTCGGCTGAGTTCCCCGATCAGGTACCAGCTCTGCGCAGTGGTGATCTTCACATCGACCAATTGACCGATCAGCGCTTTGTCGCCCCGGAAGTTCACTACCTTGTTGGTCGTGGTCCGCCCCGTGAGGATATCGGGATTGGTCTTGCTCTCCCCTTCCACCAGCAGCTCAATAGTCCTGCCCACCAGCTGTTCGTTGATCGATCGACTCGCCTCGGCCTGGATCTTCATCAAACACTGAATTCTCTCTTGCTTGATCTCCTCTGATACCTGATCGGCCATGGTTGCTGCCGGGGTTCCCGTCCGAGGAGAGTAGATGAAGGTAAAGGCATTGTCGTAACGGACGCGCTGTACCAGGTCGACCGTCTGCGCAAAATCTTCGTCGGTCTCTCCAGGGAAGCCTACGATCAGATCAGTCGTGATGCTGCAGTCAGGCAGCGATCGACGAATCTTCGCCACCAACTCCAGGTAGTACTCTCTGGTGTACCCGCGATTCATTGCCTTTAGAATTCGATTACTGCCCGCCTGGACCGGGAGATGGATATGGGGGCAGACTTTAGCTGACTTGGCGATGGCCTCGATGATATGATCAGAGAAGTCCCGAGGGTGGGATGTGGTATAGCGGATTCGTTTTATCCCGGGTACGTCATTGACGGCCATTAGCAGGTCACCAAAGTCCACGTGAGGCTCCAGGCCCTTGCCATACGAGTTGACATTCTGGCCTAGGAGGGTGACCTCGATATAGCCCTTACGCGCCAGTTCAGCTACCTCTTTGACGATCGCCTCAGGCTGTCGGCTGCGCTCGCGGCCACGTACATAGGGAACGATGCAGTAGGTGCAGAAGTTGTTGCATCCATAGGTAATCGTCACCCATGCCGAACGTCCGTCGTCACGGAGCCTAGGTAGATTCTCGACGACCTCGGACTCCTGCGGCCATATCTCTTGGATGGTTTCGTCAGAGATCATTGCCTTGGCTAACAGTTCGGGGAATGTGTGGATATTGTGGGTGCCAAAGATGATACCGACATGGCGGTAGACCTTGCGGATATGCTCAGCGACCTGGGTCTGCTGGACCATGCACCCCCCGATGGCGATGATCAGGTCAGGGCGTTTTTCCTTGAGGGGCTTGAGATTACCGAGGCGGCCATATACTCGTTGTTCAGCGTTATCCCGGACCCCACAGGTGTTAATAATGATGATATCGGCCTGCTCGAGCTCCTCAGTCTTCTCATACCCGACCTCAGAGAGCATCCCACCAATTAGCTCGGCATCGTTAAGGTTCATCTGGCATCCGAAAGTCATGAAAAACATCTTGCGTGAGCTGCCGACACGTACACGGTATTCCTGATTGCGTTCTCTCAATAGATCCAGCGCTTCAGCGCGTTCCATCTCTTATCCTCCTTAGATTACCGCCAACCGTCTGAGATCCACATCGCTACCCAAGCATGGCAGCGGGTGTGGACAGAGTAGCCGGATAGTCCAATGGCTTATTATACCACACTGCATCCTTGGCAATCGTCGATCCGCAGCCGACAACGGACTGCAGAGCGCGGAATCTGGGCCCAATACTTAACCTATTTTGTAACAATCTGTAAGATCAGTTGTGATCGAAGCGACAGTCGTGTAAGCTAAAGGTGAGATGGAGCCCAACCATCCTGGGGGTTACTGACCCACCCTAAGCGCTCCGCCGTCTGGCCACTCTTTACTTGATGGAGGATGTCTGTGGCTATAAGTCTGGCCGATCTGGCTTTCACCAACGCGCGTTTCAACATCGGCCGTCTGCAGGATCTCGTTGCCGTCTATGGGCCATCCAAGCAGGAGAGGGATATATCTGACCTGGCAGGTCATCTGTTGAGCGAGTACTGCAGCGGGATCGAAACCGACCAAGAAGGTAATCTGTATGCGTTCCGCCGTGGCGAGACAGGAGCCGCTACGGTGCTTTTGTGCGCCCACATGGATACAGTCTTCTTCCCGCCGCAGGAGCGCGAGATCGTCGTCGAGGATGGCTACTTGCAGTTAGGTGGTATCACGCTGCAGCACAGTATCTCCGGTACCCCTATCCTTGGGGGCGACGACCGAGCAGGGATGGAACTCATCTTCTCAATCCTAGATGCATACCAGGGCCCGTTAAACATAAAGGTACTTTTTACAGTCCGTGAAGAGATAGGCGGGCAGGGGATGTACGATGCCAATCGTTCATTCCTTGAGGGGGTGAATTTCGGCCTGGTGCTCGACCGCAAACACAGCGGGGACGTTGTGACGATCATTGAACGCAAGCGCCTCTGCGATCGGGCTTTGACCAACCGAATTCTAAAAGCTGGACGCTTCGCCCACGTAAGGGATCTGAATGTGACGGATGGGGCATTCTCGGACGCCTATTTTCTCTCCCGCCGATTTAAGGTCCCTTGCGCCAACCTCAGCGTTGGCTATTATCATCCGCACTCCCCCATGGAGAGGATCGATCTGCACGCCCTGGATGACAGTGTGCGCTGGGTACAGGCCATTCTCGACTCATCTGAGCACGATCCCATATCGCGATAGTTGCTGAGGAGTGCGTCTTGCGCTCCTCATTGTTTATGAGCTTAAGGACGGTAGCTGAGCTACCGTCCTATTTTTCATCTCTTGAGAAGATTGGGAAGAAATCCAGCCAGCTGCTGCATATCATCAAGTATCAGGGGAAGCAGTCGCCGATTGTAGATGGCAGCCGCTGGGTGATAGAGCGGAAAATAGGCCTGCGCGCCCTGATAAAGCAAGCGGCCGTGCGCATCGCCCAGAGCGAACTCCCTGCCCATAAGCAGATGCAGAGCATGGTTTCCCATCGGGCAGATGACCTGGGGGCGAAGCAGCTCGATCTGTCGGTACAGGTATGGAGCACATGCGTCCACCTCATCTGACTTCGGATCGCGGTTCTTGGGCGGGCGGCATTTGAGGACACTGGTAATAAAGACCGATTCGCGACTCAGTCCGGCCTCCGCCAACATCTGATCGAGAACCTTTCCCGCTGCTCCAGCGAACGGACGACCACTTCTATCTTCACTGGCACCTGGCGCTTCGCCTACAAGCATCACACTAGGCCTCGAGTCGCCCTCGCCAGGGACGACGCGGGAACGCGTGAGTGACAGCCTACACTTTTGACAACAGCTCATCTCCTGGACAAAACCATCTGCAAACAGATCGATCACCTCCGCTGTCCTACGCTCTCAAGTTTACAGGCCCAGGTAACCAGTGTCCAGTCTTTGCCGCCTTGCTAACGACTTTACAATCCCACATCACTTACCACTTTAACCATCTCAAGTGATGGTTTCTGTAGGTTACAGTAATTTCAAGTTGAATTATTCGACCATTTGCACTACAATATGTATTAGATCGAGAGCCACCCGTCTGACTAGCGAAGCTTTCGTCACTGATTCCTAAAGTCTTTCTCAGCATAGTTCACCATATTCTCAGGCTTTCTATGATGATGCTTGTGCGTAGCAAGGTCTTTGGCATTGTCGATTCTGAGTGACGGGGGCGAGGCCATGATTTACGCTGATTCACTGCAGCGTGCTGAGGCTTTCTTTCAGCAAGTCCGGCGGGAGTGTTGTCCTATCTCTCTGCCTTCATTCATGCCACGCGTCAGCACCCTGGAGGGCCTTGTTGGGGAGCATGGTGTTCCCACGCCATCGCTACCCTATTGGTGGACTACGGGCGTGCTCCAATCACCTCAACTGACGCGTCTACCGTGGCTAAGGCTGCTCTTGACTGGCGTCACCTACAGTGAGCTCCTGGAAGGCCGAATCTCAGATGAGCGGTTCAAGGCTCATCGCCTTAGTTGGACCGTTGAACAACGCAAGTCGGTTTCTTCCCCCAAGATAGGCGGCATGCTCAACCTTGTCTTCGAAGAGGATCCTACCTTCTGTGTTCGTTTCAAGCGTGCTCAGCGACCAGCGACACGCCTGCCCTGGTGGTGGTTCATGGCGGCATTCCAGTCGCGGAACTACGCTGGCCGAGAGGTCGCCAACTTTTTGCTCAAAACTAGCGTACAGGAGTTTAACACAGGGCACTTTGATGTCCAACGTTTCAACGGCCTCCAGAATAACCCGAACTGTGTCAAGAAGCCTCGCTCGGAGCGGATAGATGAATTCCTGCGTGGCGTTTTCTTCGAACACCCGACCGTTTTGACTAAGTTCCATCAGCGGGGGGCAAAGCGCAGCTATCGCATGCGCATCGCCACTGATCCCTACTCGATTGTGACCATGAGTGTCCGCGCCAAGGGGTGGACCAGTTGTCAAAACCCTGTTCAGGATAACAATCACGCCTTGAGTCACCGCCTCTGGGCAAATCTCATGGACCCGTATATGGCCGTCATGGAAATGGTTGATCCTGACGAAGGCGCGGAGAACAATCTGCTCGCCCGGGCTGTGCTGCGCATAGTGGAAGTTGACAAGAGCCCGGCTCTTTATCTCGATTTCCTATATGGTGAGCGCGGGTATGTCTCGGCTTTTGTCGCCCTGACCAACCAGCTGGCGAGTAAGTCTGGACTCAAGGCAGCCTCAGGTCGCATGATCCCCTTCTCTACCAGTTACTCGGCCCCTGCGACTGGTTACCACGTCGACTTCGTGGGCTATGAGCAACCGTATCTCGATCTCGGCGAATGGCGCAAAAGCAGCTCTGGTTTTCAGTTCTCCGGCGAAGCACACTATCTTCGCAGCTAGGCATCGGTCTCAGATGCTGCGTAGCATACCGCAATAATTAAGCAGGGAGCGAGCGCTCCCTGCTTTTCGCTACCACTGTCGAGGCTCGTTGATCAGCTCTGCGCTATCGCACCTATGACAGGATAGTTGGTTACGACTAGAGGAGGGTGCCAAGGCGCCTCCTCTTACTTTCGAATGTTATCTGAGGGCCTCGTTTAGGCTCCTCGTCGTTCTTAGGCTTCCTGTAGTTTGCGA
>CAYOCI010000029.1:34029-40774 GCA_964402415.1 uncultured Clostridia bacterium | reverse complement strand
GTTCCTGGTGGGAGATGGTTGATCACAATCCTACCTCCATTGGTTGGTCTGATATATCCATTCTACGGTATGCCGCGGTAGAGGACAACCTCTGCTTGTCAGACAGAAGAAACAACAGAGATGGCGTATCCGAGCCTAGCTCCGATACGCCATCTCTGTCTAGTATTCAGATGATCTCCCAACCGAGCGGCGATTGACTGGCGCGGTGATGCCCACTATCCCTTCGTTATCCGCCAGATCACGCCGGTCCCAGGCAGATAGTCTTCCTCTTCAAGTGCTAGGCCGAAATCAACGACATACAGGGCGCCGTCTGGGCCAAAGACGGCGTCAATCGGTCGTTCAAGGCCGCCGCCGTCAGTGGCTGAGGCAGCAAGACCGGTCTTGTTGATGGCGAAGGTCTGAACAGCCCCCGTGCACATGTCAATGGTGGAGACCCGATGTCCGACCAGCGGCGCCGGAAGTCCACCGGTTGTTTCTGGCGCCTCGCTGCCAAATTCCGCAATGTAGGCATCCCCAACCGTTCCGAAGGCAGCGCTATAGTTGAAGTCAAAGCCCATAGTGGCAGAATGGTCAGGGAAGAGGGCAAAGGGTTTTGGCGGGACCATCGGATGCACTGCCAGCAGGAAGGTCGGTTGAGCATAGCCTGGTGCTCTGAACTGCGGCAGGGTTACCGGTAGCCCACCTGTGTAGTCGGGCCAACCGTACCAAGCCCCCAGCTGGATCAATTGGAACTCATCGGGGGAGTTGTCGACCGGACGACTGCCCCGTACATCCATACCATGATTCGCCGACCAGAGGCGACCCTCACAGTCGAAGCGCATGCGGAAGGGGTTGCGTAGCCCCCACGCCACCGTCTCCAGCTGCGAACCATCCGGGTTCGCACGCAGGACGCTCCCGCTCGCTGTGACTCTCCCCTTGACCTCTTCACCAGGCTGTGTCGTGACACCGAAGGGTGAGTAGGCTCCCGTGAGACTGGTGTCATTGACTGCTGCGGTAAGGAAGTTCTCTGTCAGGTAGTTTTGGCCTACTAACGTCACCGTCGTCCCCGGGAGATCGTGGACCTCAGGGTGATCCACCACCCACCCGGCATTATCCATGCCCACCACGCCCGAATTGGTCGCCGTTCCCTGCCCAAAGTACATCTTGCCATCTGCTCCGAAGATCACCCTGTTGTTGTGGTGGTCCCCCCAGCTGGGCAGACCTGCAAGAATGTCGGTCTTGTTACCGTCGCGATCAACGGCAGTGATAAAGCCTCGGTGCGAGACGTAAATCAGGTCGCCGTAAGTGTTGACCCCAGTGAGAGGCGGATTGAAGCCGTCGGCGATCAGCTCCCAACCTGTCGCGGTCTGACGATAGACCTTCCCGTTACCGTCGGTTATCCCGGCGTCGGCGATCAGCGCAGTCCCGTCATCGGCGAAGTGCAGGTTGATCGGTGTCGTTAGGCCGGTGGCGTAGACCTCGATCCTGTAACCCGGTGGTAGGGCGATATCCTCGGGGTTGATTTTACGAATAGGTTCCATTATCTGACCCGGTGCCGGCAGATACTCACTCATGTCATCATACACCCTCTCCGAAATGCTCCTATCATACTCTATTCGCTGCATTGGTCGGGGTGTCACTGAAATGTAGCATGAGCGAGAGCAGAGGAGATGATCATCATGCTGGATATACGGGGAATCGGTGTTTTCATCCGTACCCGCCGTCTAGAGAAGGACCTGACCCAGGTGAAATTGGCGCCCGTCTTACGGCGTGAGGCGTCCCTAAAGCCCGCTGCTTCTGCCCTCATCTCGACAGCGCTGCGGATGATCGCGAAGCCCACTCGCCGAGCCAGCCCCAGGTTGTTGCCCGCATCAACAAGGCCGCAATGCACCACTGGTGTTCGGCGCCGGGCTTTCCTACTATCCATGGAACAAATCGCCCCTGATCCACGTATTGATCAGCATAAAGACTGGGGGTAGACAGAGATGAGCACGATTCCCTTTGCAGTGGCCGGGGCTGGTCGGGTGCCACTGTTCATTCGCATCATGCCACTCATTGTTATCGGGGTGGTCGTCTATGTCATTGGTGGCAACCTGTACACCTGGTATCGAAATGAAACCAGCCCGGTGGAGGAGCGCTTAGCCACGGTCATGGCCAAGAGGACCCGGGCGTTCCATCACGGCAACCGCGGAGTACACAGATCGCCTTATGTGACTTTCCAGTTTGACAACGGCGAGCGGCTGGAGTTGCCGGTTAACTGGCACGATTATGGCTCCCTAGTCGAGGGCGAAGACGGCCTGCTGAATTACCAAGGAACACGCTTCAACGGGTTCAGACGGCACTAGCCGAAGCGACATTTCCGGGCGGTCACGCGGATGCCTGAAGCGGCAACTACTCAACCGCCTGGCCCAGTAACATAGCCCGCCGGGGTTCGTATGGATAAGCAGTAAGATAAGGGGGTACCCGTCATGCCATTTGGATTTTCGGGGTTTGGCTTTGTCTCACCGATGTTCACCATTATCCCACTGATCGTCTTTGGGGTGTTTGCCTACGTGATCGGCAGCACTCTCTATCGCTGGTACGCCAATGAGACCAGCCCTGTGGAAGAGCGCTATGCCACCGTCATGGCCAAGCGCACGCACGTATCCGGTGGTGGGCATAACCACCATGCTCATACCTCATACTACGTGACCTTCGAGCTTGAGGATGGAGGCCGGATGGAGCTTCCCGTCCGTGGGAACGACTACGGCATATTGTTCGAAGGCGATAGCGGCGTGCTTAACTGGCAGGGGACCCGGTTCAACCGCTTCCAGAGAAGCCGGTAAGTTGGACAAGATAACCGTCCCCATATCTAACGAAAGAGATGACCCCCAGGCGTGCCCTGGGGGTCATCTTCGTATTGGCACTCTAGCTTCTCGTCGCCCGGTTGCATGGGATATTCAGTCTCCGTGTCGTGCCAGGAAGGCTACTGCAGGAGTCTGGGGGTGGCCTGCCGTATTCAGGCTAGAATAACTGCGGGGCTACCATAGGCCGTCATGAAAGGGGATGCCAGTGATTGAAGAAGCCTTCGTTCTGGCGCTATATCGGTGAACAGTGGCACTGGCTGACCATTGGCTCGCTCACAGGGATCGTGATGAACACCAGCGTTGTCTTGCCACCTATTCTGCTGGGCAGAGCCATCGACCACGCCCGGGCTCACGTGGAGGGCGTGTCAATCGGCATCGAGGTGATCAGCAGGGATCTCGTGCTCTACCTCCTGGCCATCACGCTCTATGCCCTGGCGCGGGTAGGCAAGCGCTATGGCTTACGCATCATGGCCAACCGCATGAACTGCCGCCTGCGTGCCGATCTTCTGGCCGCCTCGTTTGCTTGGCCGATGCCGCGCTATGATCAGGAGAAGGTCGGCGATATCATGTCCCGTGCCGTGGGCGATGTCCAGAGCTTTAGCGACGCGGTGCAGGTTGTGATTACCGAGGTCTTTGACACCGCCCTGATGATGGCCTCCTCGTTCGCCGCTCTACTGGTGATCGATGCGCGCCTAACCCTGATCGCCGCCATCCCGGTACCGGTGGCAGTGGGGATCGCGCAATGGATGGGGCCGCGCATCTTCGCCCGTGCGACCAAAGTGCGTGAGGCGGCCTCGGCGATGAATAACCATCTGCAGCAGGCGGTGACAGGCATCCGCGTCTTTCGCCTGCTCGGGCGTGAGGGGCAACAGGGCCAGCGCTTTGCTCTGTTCTCCGATCGTCAGCGTCAGAGCAATCTCCATCTCGCCTTGCTGCAGGGTGGAGTTATGCCGGTCTACTCGGTGGTCGCTTCGCTGGGCGTGGTGGTGATCATTGGCTGGGGTAGTATCGGCGTTCTGCAGGGGCAATGGAGCCTCGGCACCTTTACCAGCTACCTGACCATGTTTGTGGCCATGGCAGCGCGCACGCTGGTAGCTGCCCAGGCGATCAACCGTGCCTACGTGGGTGCCGCCGCCTGGCGGCGTATCGAGCCGAAGCTAACTGTCGCGGCGGAGGACGGTCCGGCTGCAGCGGACGAGGGGCTGGTCACCGCCCAAGGTATTGATCTGCAGATCAGCGAGCTCTCCTTCATTTTTCCCGGGGCCGATCGGTCCGTCCTGACCGACCTCAATCTGACCATCCCCGCCGGTTCCTGGGTCGGGATCACCGGGCCGATCGGCTCCGGCAAGACCGCCCTAGCGCTGGCGCTCTCGGGGCTCTATCCCTACCAAGGGAGCATCACCATCGGGGGCAGAGAGCTGAGCACCTTTACCTCAGAAGAGAAAGTAAAGACCATCGCCCATATGGATCAGGAGTCGTTCCTTTTCTCCGCCACCATCGCCGAGAATGTAGCCTTTAGACCTGCTACCGAGGCTGATCGTGAACGCTTGGAGAGCGTCGCCCACTGGTCGGCGTTGGGTGATGATCTGCCCCTCTTCCCTGCGGGCTATGATACGCCGGTGGGCGAGGTAGGGGTGAGGGTCTCGGGCGGTCAGCGGCAACGGATCGCTCTCAGCCGCGCCTTGTATCCCGATACCCCACTGATCATCCTCGACGATCCCTTCTCAGCCGTTGATCTGGCCACCGAGAGGCGGATGATCGAGCGGCTTCGTCAGGCCTTCGCGGGCTCCACTGTGATCATGTTCTCACATCGCCTGGCGAGTTTTGGGCATACCGATCAGGTGCTGGTTCTCGACAAGGGGAGCTTTGTGGAACAGGGAACGCATCAGCAGTTACTCGAGCTAGACGGTATCTATACCCGGATCTACCGCGCTCAGCAATGGATGGAGGCGAACGCCCAATGAAGGCTCTGAGCGTCGGTCGTGTACTCAAGGAGTCATTACTCCGACAGTGGCGGATGCTAAGCGCGTTGCTGGCGGTGGTGGTCACAGCCATGGTACTCGAGGCGGTACCGCCGCTGGTCCTACAACGTCTGATCGATCGACACCTAGCAGTCGGTCTGGTCAGTGGCATCTGGTCGCTGGCGCTGGTCTACCTGTTGGCCATCTTCGCCCAGCGGGCGGTGATCTTTGCCCAGAACTACTGCACCACGGTGATCGGTCAGGATATCCTCCATCACCTGCGTCTGTCGCTTGCCCAGCATCTTCGTGACCTACCGCTGTGCTACTTCGACGCCACGCCGGTCGGTGATATCATGAGCCGGGCGACCGCCGATGTCGAGGCGGTCAATACGCTCTTCACCTCGGGGGTGGTGAGCGTATTGGCTGACACGTTGCGGGTCGTGGGGGTGCTAGCAGCAATGTTCAGCCTCAACGTGCGCCTAACCTGGGTCTCAATGCTGGTCATCCCGATCATCCTGGTCATCACCGAGTATTTCCGGCGCAATATTCGTCGCGCCGAGCGGACCACCCGTCTGGCTGTCGGGCGGATCAACAGTACTTTTCAAGAGAGCCTCTCTGGGATGCGCGTCATCCATACCTTTGGTCAGGAGCAGCGCTTTCAGAAGGTGCTGGCGGGCGATCTGAGTCTCTTCCTTGGCGCCGTTTCCCAAGCGAGCCTCTATAACTCGTTTTTCCCGCCGACCATGGATCTGCTGCGAGGTTCGCTCACCGTGGCGCTGCTCTGGGTAGGGATCCGCTCCCAAGGGCAGGGCGCCATCTCCATCGGTGTGCTGGTGGCGTTTCTACAGCTGGTCACGCGCCTGTTCAGCCCGCTGACTGCGCTCAGCGACGAGTACCAGACCATCCAACAGGCCTTGGCCGGTGTGGAGCGGATCAATGAGGTGCTCCTGCAGCCTGCCGAAGAGCGCCCCAGCTGGACTGAGCTGCCCGAGCAGATCGTCGGCGAGGTCGCAATCGATCAGCTCCGCTTCGGCTACGGCTCGGAACGACCGATCCTACACGATCTGAACCTCCGGGTCAGCCCTGGGGAACGAGTCGCCATCGTGGGCCGAACGGGGGCCGGCAAGACCAGTCTGCTCAGCCTATTGGCCGGGGTCTATGCGCCCTGGTCGGGAACGATCACCATTGACGGGGTCGATCCGCGCCGTATCCCTCCTGAGCAGCGGCGTAAGCTCTTGGGCGTGGTCCCTCAGACGATCCAGCTCTTTGATGGCTCGATCAGCGACAATATCACCCTCGGCGACGGCAGCATCAGCCGTGAGGAGGCGGTTCACGCCGCTCAGATCGTTGGGCTGCATGAGTTTATCAGCTCACTGCCTAAAAGCTATGACACTTATCTGGGATCGGGAGGCACGAGGCTCTCCCATGGACAGCAGCAGCTTCTCTCGCTGGCCCGGGCGCTGGTCCTCGACCCAGCCGTACTGCTCCTAGATGAGCCCACCTCGGGGCTCGATGCCGATACGGAGCAGCGGCTCTACGCTGCCATCCGCGCCGAGAGTAGTAAACGAACCACTATCACCATCTCGCATCGCTTGAGTGGGGTGATGGACGCCGAGCGCGTGATCGTCATGGCGGGAGGCCAGATCGTCCAAGACGGAACTCCCGATCAACTGGCGCAGGAAGAAGGCTGGTATGCTATGATGCGAGCACTGGAGAGTCTCGGTTGGCAGAGTGAGGTCGTGGTCGGATAGCACTAGCTGTCAATCCTCAAGAAAGAAGCCGGGTGGTTCCATAGCGAACCGGCCCGGCTTTCTAAGTACCTATAGTGGGTTACGTGGCAGCCGCGCTGCCACAGTGGACATGGGACGGTTCTGTTGTCCAACATCACCGTCGCATCATGCTGATCTTTCGGGGGCTGCTGGGTAGCCACGATCGCGCTCTGGCTGGTTGGGCGCGGAA